>JABFVP010000178.1 GCA_013362725.1 Cupriavidus sp. | reverse complement strand
CGCGACCGGGCGGGAGCCGCCGGCGCCAACGCAAAAGAGAAACGCCGCAGGGGCCTGGCCAGCCTGCGGCGATTGTCTTTTGCGGGCCCCGGATGGAGCCGCCGCGGCGCGCCGGTTCAGGGCGCCATGCGGATGCCGGTGCTGTGGATCCAGCCCATCCAGCTCGAGAACAGGATGAACAGGAACAGCGCCACCGAGAAGCCCACGCGCAGCATCAGCGAGCGCATCATGTTGGGCGTCTTGCCGCGGTCGCGCATCATGAAAAACAGGGCCGAGGCCAGGCTGGCAATGATCAGGATGAAGGCAATGATGATGACAAAGCGCATGGCGAAGCGGGTCGGGGGCAGGCGCGGCGCGAAGTGCGGCGCACAGGGCCATTATCGCACCGGGGCGCGCTTCACAGTGCCGCGGGGACGATGAGCTGGCGCCGCTTCGCCAGCCCGTTGCCGCTGGCCGCCGCGCTGGTCGTCATCGCGGTGACCTGTGCGCTGGGAAACTGGCAGCTCGGTCGCGCGCATGAGAAGGAAGCGCGTGCCGCACGGCTGCAGGCGCTCGCAACCCGGCCGCCGGTGGTGCTGGGCACGGCGCCACTGTCACAAGTTGTGACCGACCGCGCGGTGCGCGTGACCGGGCGCTTCGACGCATCGCGCACCGTCTTGCTGGATAATCGCCCCCACGGCAGCGGCGGACGCAGCGGCGACAGCCGCGCCGGCTTCCTGGTGGTGACGCCGCTGGTGATCGGCGCGGCGCCGGATCAGGCCGGCGCCATGCGCGCGGTGCTGGTGCTGCGCGGCTGGCTGCCGCGCGATGCCGAGGATCGCACCCGGATCGCGCCGTTCCCGACACCCGAGGGTGAGGTGACCATCACGGGCACGGCACTGGCCGGCGTGCCGAGGGTCTATAGCCTGGGCCAGGAGGCCGCGGGCAGCAGGATCCGCCAGAACCTCGAGATCGCGCCGTATGCCGCCGAAACCGGCCTGGCCCTGCATCCGCTGGTGATCGAGCAGCGCAACGACAGCGGTGACGGCCTGGCGCGCGACTGGCCGCCTGCCGACGTCGGCGCCGAGCGCCACTATGGCTATGCCTTCCAGTGGTTCGGGCTGGCCGCCCTGACGGTGGTGCTGGTGGTCGTGCTGGGCTGGCGCCGCGCACGGCGGCTGGCCGCACCCTGATCGAATGAATTGACCGCCCTTGCGCCGCAAACCGGTGCATAGGCTTGCCGAAGACAAAGGACAGACGTACTCCATGGCACAGCAAGATTCCGCCCCGGCCGCCGCGGCCTCGCCGCGCGACCCCCGCATCGACGCGCGCACGCGCCGTGGCCGCCTGCAGATGCTGATGCTGCTGCTGGTGTGCGCGTCGCCGGTGATCGCCTCCTACTTCACCTACTACGTGATCAAGCCGCGCGGCGGCGCCACCAACTACGGCGCGCTGGTCGACCCGCAGCGGCCGATGCCGCCGGTACGCGTCACCGACGAGCAGGGCCAGGCCGTGCCGCTGGAGCAGTTCCGCGGCAAATGGCTGCTGGTCAGCGCCGCTCCGTCGGACTGCGACGAGGCTTGCGCCAAAAAGCTGTTTACCATCCGCCAGATCCGCGCCGGGCAGGGGCAGGACCGCCAGCGCATCGTGCCGGTGTGGCTGGTGACCGACGAAGGCGAGATCGATGAACGCCTGGTCGCCGCCTACAACGAGCCCTACGCCGGCGTGCGCTTCCTGCGCATCGACCGCCAGGCCGCGCAGCAATGGCTGCCGGCCGAGCCGGGCAAGCGCGCCGAGGACACGCTGTTCCTGGTCGACCCGCTGGGCAACCTGATGATGCGCTTCCCGCAGGACCCGGATCCCAAGAAGATGAGCGGCGACCTGAAGAAGCTGCTCAAGGTCTCGCGCATTGGTTGAGGGGACGGCATGCTGCTGCAACTGGCCATCATCGGCGTGCTGATCGCGCTGTTCCCGCTGTCCTACGTGATGGTGAAGGGCGACCGCAACAAGTACCGCAAGCTCGCCTGGATCACGGCGTTCCTGACACTGGACCTGATCATGTTCGGCAGCTTCACGCGGCTGACCGACTCCGGACTGGGTTGCCCGGACTGGCCCGGCTGCTACGGCCATTCCAACCCGCATGCGGCGATGGAGCCGATCCGCGCGGCCGAGACCGCGCTGCCCAGCGGACCGGTGACGCTGGCCAAGGCCTGGATCGAGATGATCCACCGCTACTTCGCCATGGCCGTCGGCGTGCTGATCATCACGCTGATGGTGCTGGCGTGGGCCAGGCGGCGCGAGCTGAAGCAATCGCCGTGGTTCGCCACCGGCGTGCTGCTGCTGGTGTGCGTGCAGGGCGCCTTCGGCGCCTTCACCGTGACGCTGAAGTTGCAGCCCATCATCGTCGTCACGCACCTGATGCTGGGCATGGCGCTGCTGGCGGTGCTGATCCAGCTGGGCTCGCGCAACGACCCGCCGCACCTGGTCGCACCGCAGGCGGCGCGGCTACGCTGGCCGGTGCGCATCGGCCTGCTGCTGCTGGTGGTCCAGATCTTCCTGGGCGGCTGGGTCAGCACCAACTATGCGGTGCTGGCCTGCACCGACTTCCCGCTGTGCAACGGCCAGCTGGTGCCGGAGATGGATTTCCGCCATGGCTTCACGCTGTGGCGCCAGTTGGGCATGACCGCCGACGGCGACTACATCCCGCATGCGGCGCTGGTGGCGATCCACTGGGTGCATCGCGGCTTTGCCGTGGTCGTGCTGGGCTACCTTGCATGGTTCGGCCTGCGCGCGCGCCGGCTCGAAGGGCTCAGCCGCGCCGCCGGCTGGCTGCTGGCGGCGCTGGTGCTGCAACTGGCCACCGGGCTGTCCAATATCGTGTTCGACTGGCCGCTGGGGGCGGCGGTCGCGCATAACGGCGGCGCCGCGGTGCTGCTGCTGCTGCTTGTCCGTCTCCACTACAATATCGGGCTGACGACCCGGGCCGCAGGCGCCCCCGCTGCCGTGCCGAACGCCGCCCGCGCCACATGAAAGACAAGACTCCTTCCGTGGTTACTGCTACCCACCCTCATTCCCTGGGCAAGTTGAGCCGCATGCGGCACCTTGCCCGGCAATATGCCGCCCTGACCAAGCCCCGCGTGACGCAGCTGGCCGTGTTCTGCGCCATCATCGGCATGTTCCTCGCCACGCCCGGCATGGTGCCGTGGCCAGTGCTGATCGGCGGCGCCGCCGGCATCTGGCTGCTGGCCGGCGCGGCCTTCGCCCTCAATTGCCTGGTCGAGCAGAAGATCGATGCGCTGATGCGCCGCACCGCCTGGCGCCCGTCGGCCACCGGCGAGATCACCACGCGCCAGACGCTGGTGTTCTCCGCCATCCTGGGCGGCGCGGGCATGTGGCTGCTGCACGTCTACGCCAACGACCTGACCATGTGGCTGACCTTTGCCACGTTCCTGGGCTATGCGGTGGTCTACACCATCCTGCTCAAGCCGGCCACGCCGCAGAACATCGTCATCGGCGGCCTGTCCGGCGCGATGCCGCCGGCGCTGGGCTGGGCCGCGGTCGCGGGCGAGGTGCCGGCCGAGGCCTGGTTCCTGGTGCTGATCATCTTTACCTGGACCCCGCCGCACTTCTGGGCGCTGGCGTTGTACCGCCGCGCCGACTACGCCAAGTCCGGCCTGCCGATGCTGCCGGTCACGCACGGCGAACGCTATACGCTGCTGCATATCCTGCTGTACACGCTGATCATGATCGCGGCGACGCTGCTGCCCTTTGTCTACGGCATGAGCGGCTACATCTACCTGGCGGCCGCGCTGGCGCTGGGCGCGGGCTTCCTGGCCTATGCCTGGAAGCTCTACCGCAACTATTCGGACGAACTGGCGCAGCGCACCTTCCGCTTTTCGATCCTGTACCTGTCGCTGCTGTTCGCCGCGCTGCTGGTCGACCACTACTTCAAGTTCGTGCCGCAGGTCTGACCTGCGTCAGCGTGCGCCCGGCTGCGGCATCTTGCCGCGCCGGCGCGAGTGCAGCAGCATGATCGGCGATACTGCATGCTGTTTCCTTCTCATCCCTGACCCGTCCCCCGCATGCCAAGCCTCAGCTCCGCTTCCGGCCTGTTCGCCGCCTTCCGCCGCTTTGCCCTGCTGGCCGCGCTGGCCCTGGCCGTCGCCGCCTGCGGACAGCAGAAGGCGTCGTTCCGCAATGTCGATATCACCGGCGCCGCCGACTTCGGCAAGGACTTCTCGCTGACCGACCATACCGGCAAGGTGCGCACCCTGGCCGACTACAAGGGCAAGGCGGTGGTGATGTTCTTTGGCTACACCCACTGCCCGGACGTCTGCCCCACCACCATGGCCGAACTGAAGGCCGTGATGGAAAAGCTGGGCCCGGATGCGGACCGCGTGCAGGTGCTGTTCGTCACGGTCGATCCGCAGCGCGATACGCAGGCGCTGCTCGCGCAGTACGTGCCCGCCTTCGATCCGCGCTTCGTCGGGCTGCGCCCCGCCGACGAGGCCGCGCTGCAGAAGCTGGCCAAGGACTTCAAGGTGTTCTACGCCAAGGTGCCGGGCAGCTCACCCAACAACTACACCGTGGATCATTCGGCCGGCAGCTATGTGTTCGACCCGCAAGGCAAGCTGCGGCTGTTCATCCGCCACGGCCAGGGTCCGGAACCGATCGCGCATGACCTGAAACAGCTGTTGTCCTGACGGAGCCCGCGGCGAAAGGGTGCGGCATAACGTCGCACCCGCGCTTCGCGGGCAACAAAAAAGGCCGGTCCATGGACCGGCCTTTTGCGTGGTTGGCGCAGGGATCAGGCAAAGGCCTGCAGCGCGCCCTTCATCTTTTTCATCGCCGCCGCCTCGATCTGGCGGATGCGCTCGGCCGACACGCCGAACTCGTCGGCCAGCTCATGCAGCGTGGCGCCGCCCGAGCCGTCGTCCTCGACGTTGAGCCAGCGCGCCTCGATGATGCGGCGGCTGCGCTCGTCGAGCTTGCCCAGTGCTTCTTCCAGCCCCTCGACCTGCAGGCGGTCGTGGCGCTTGGCTTCCATCACGCGCGTCGGCTCGTTGTGGTTGTCGGCCAGGTAGGCGCTGGGGGCGAATTCCTCTTCGCCGTCGTCGACCTGGCCCTCGAGCGCCAGGTCGCCGCCCGACAGGCGGGTTTCCATCTCCATCA
>JABFVP010000700.1 GCA_013362725.1 Cupriavidus sp. | reverse complement strand
GGGTCGAGGCCAGCCGCGCCGCGCGCACCTTGTTGCCGACCGACCCCACCCAGCCGCCATCGGCCGCGCCGCCGCTGCATGACGAGCAGCGCGCCGCGGTGCAGGCCATTGCCGACGCCGAGGGCTTTGCCCCGTTCCTGCTGCACGGCGTGACCGGGAGCGGCAAGACCGAGGTCTACCTGCACGCAATGCAGGCGGTGCTGGCGCGCGATCCGCAGGCCCAGGTACTGATGCTGGTGCCGGAAATCAACCTGACTCCGCAGCTGCAAAGCCGCATTGCCGCGCGCTTCCCGCAGCTGCCGCTGGCGGTGCTGCACAGCGGCCTGGCCGACCAGGAGCGCAGCCTGCAGTGGCTGGCGGCCCACCGCGGCGAGGCCCGCATCGTGCTGGGTACGCGCATGGCGGTCATGGCGTCGCTGCCAGCGCTGGCGCTGATCGTGGTCGACGAGGAGCACGACACCTCCTACAAGCAGCAGGAAGGGCTGCGCTACTCCGCGCGCGACCTGGCCGTGTGGCGCGCCAAGCAGCGCGGCATCGCGGTGGTGCTGGGTTCGGCCACGCCGTCGATGGAAACCTGGTGGCGGGCCGCGCAGGGCACCTACCGCAAGCTGGTGCTGCGCGAGCGAGCCCAGGCCGATGCGACGCTGCCGGCGGTGCGGCTGGTCGACCTGAACCATGAACGCCAGCGCCAGCGTGCCCTGTTCGAAGGTTTGTCGGTGCCGTTGCTCGAGGCTATCGACGCGCGCCTGGCGCGCCGCGAGCAGAGCCTGCTGTTCCTGAACCGGCGCGGCTATGCGCCGGTGATCGCCTGCGACAGCTGCGGCTGGCTGTCGGGCTGCCCGCGCTGCTCGGCGTACCTGGTGCTGCACCGGCCCGAACGGCGCCTGCGCTGCCACCACTGCGGACTGGAGGCGCCGGTGCCGCACCACTGCCCGGACTGCGGCAATGTCGATATCGCGCCGCTAGGGCGCGGCACCCAGCGTATCGAAGAAGCGCTGGCGGCGCGCTTTCCCCAGGCCCGCATCGCCCGCATCGACGCCGATTCCACCCGCCGCAAGGGCAGCGCCCAGGCCATGTTCGACGAGGTCCACGCGGGCGATGTCGACATCCTGGTAGGGACCCAGATGGTGGCCAAGGGCCATGACTTCCAGCGCGTGACACTGGTCGGCATCGTCCATCCGGACGCGGCCATGTTCAGCCACGACTTCCGCGCCGCCGAGCATCTGTTTGCCTCGCTGATGCAGGTAGCGGGAAGGGCGGGGCGGGCCGGTCTGCCAGGCGAGGTGCTGATCCAGACCCGCTATCCCGATACCCCGGCATTGCAGGCCCTGACGCGCCATGACTATGATGGATTCGCGGCCAGCCAGTTGCGCGAGCGGCGCCAGGCCGGGTTGCCCCCGTTCTGCTTCCAGGTGCTGGTCACGGCCGAACACGGGCAACTGGAGCGCGCGCTGCAGTTCCTGGAGGCCGCGCGCCGGCATGCCGAGCGCTGCACCCTGGCAGCGGAGGTGCAACTGCATGATCCGGTGCCGATGTCGATGGTCCGCGTGTTCAATCGCGAGCGTGCGCAGATGCTGGTCGAAGCCAGTGCACGTCCCGCACTGCAACGGTTCGTGGCCGAGTGGGTGCCGACTTTCGCAGAGATTGGGACGGAGGTGAAGGGGGTGCGCTGGCAACTGGAAATCGACCCGTTGCGAATCTAGCGGCCGGCGCTGCGTAGAAAAAGTGCAACCCTTGGGATTAGGGTTTTCGATAGGGTTGCACAAGGTTGCACCTTGGTGATTTTCGGGAGTAAGATCGCGCCAGCTCACAGGCTGCGGCCGGTCGCGCGCCCCTGCCTGTCGGCACGGACGAGGTAGCACCGGCGGCGGCTCCAGTCTTTCGGAGAATTGCCCGCAATGGCCACCACCACTCTTGGCGTCAAGCTTGACGATGCCTCGCGCGACCGCCTCAAGCGCGTTGCCCAATCCATCGACCGCACCCCGCACTGGCTGATCAAGCAGGCCATCTTCTGCTACCTCGAGCAGATCGAGCGCGGCCACCTCCCGTACGAAGCCGGCGCCGCCGGTGCCGAGGGCGAGGGCGGCGACGGCGCGGATGCGCTGCATGGCGACGGCGCGCCGCAGCCGTTCCTGGAATTCGCGCAGAGCATCCAGCCGCAGTCGGTGCTGCGCGCCGCCATCACTTCGGCCTATCGCCGCCCGGAAACCGATTGCGTGCCGGTGCTGCTGGAGCAGGCGCGCCTGCCGCAACAGCAGGCCGAGGCCGCGATCAAGATGGCAAAGGCCCTGGCCACGCGCTTGCGCGAGCAAAAGGTGGGCACCGGGCGCGAAGGCCTGGTGCAGGGGCTGATCCAGGAATTCTCGTTGTCGTCGCAGGAAGGCGTGGCGCTGATGTGCCTGGCCGAGGCGCTGCTGCGCATTCCCGACAAGGCCACGCGCGACGCGCTGATCCGCGACAAGATCAGCGGCGCCAACTGGCAGTCGCACCTGGGCCAGAGCCCTTCGCTGTTCGTCAACGCCGCCACCTGGGGCCTGCTGCTGACCGGCAAGCTGGTCGCCACCCATACCGAATCGGGCCTGACCAAGGCGCTCACGCGCATCATCGGCAAGGGCGGCGAGCCGCTGATCCGCAAGGGCGTGGACATGGCGATGCGCCTGATGGGCGAGCAGTTCGTCACCGGCGAGACAATTTCCGAGGCGCTCGCCAACGCGCGCCGCTACGAGGCCGAGGGCTTCCGCTACTCCTACGACATGCTGGGCGAGGCGGCCATGACCGAGGCCGATGCCGCACGCTACCTGGCCTCGTACGAGCAGGCCATCCACGCCATCGGCCAGGCCTCGCGCGGCCGCGGCATCTATGAAGGCCCGGGCATCTCGATCAAGCTGTCGGCGCTGCACCCGCGCTACAGCCGCGCGCAGCACGAGCGCGTGGTGGGCGAACTGTACGAGCGCCTGAAGTCGCTGACGCTGCTGGCGCGCCAGTACGACATCGGCATCAATATCGATGCCGAGGAAGCCGACCGCCTCGAGATCTCGCTGGACCTGCTCGAGCGCCTGTGCTTCGAGCCTGAACTGGCCGGCTGGAACGGCATCGGCTTCGTGGTGCAGGGCTATCAGAAGCGCTGCCCGTTCGTGATCGACTACCTGATCGACCTGGCCCGCCGCAGCCGCCACCGCCTGATGATCCGCCTGGTCAAGGGCGCCTACTGGGACAGCGAGATCAAGCGCGCCCAGGTGGAAGGGCTGGAAGGCTATCCGGTCTATACGCGCAAGGTCTACACCGATGTGTCGTACATCGCTTGCGCGCGCAAGCTGCTGTCGGTGCCGGACGCGATCTACCCGCAGTTCGCCACGCACAACGCGCACACGCTGTCGGCCATCTACCAGATCGCCGGGCACAGCTACTACCCGGGCCAGTATGAGTTCCAGTGCCTGCACGGCATGGGCGAGCCGCTCTACGACCAGGTGGTAGGCCCCACCGCCGACGGCAAATACAACCGGCCGTGCCGCATCTACGCCCCGGTCGGAACCCATGAAACGCTGCTGGCCTACCTGGTGCGCCGGCTGCTGGAGAATGGCGCCAACACCTCGTTCGTCAACCGCATTGCCGACGACACCATCTCGCTGGATGAACTGGTTGCCGATCCGGTGGCCGTGGTCGAGGCCATGCACCGCGACGAAGGCGTGCTCGGGCTGCCGCACCCGCGCATACCGTCGCCGCGCACGCTGTATGGCAAGAGCCGGCCCAACTCGGCCGGCATCGACCTCGCCAACGAGCATCGGCTGGCCTCGCTGTCGTCGGCGTTGCTGGCCGGCACCGGCGAGCGCCTGGTTGCCGAGCCGATGCTGGGCGCCGAGGTGGCGCGCGCCGCCGATGCCATCACCACGCCGGTACTGAATCCGGCCGATCACCGCGACGTGGTCGGCCATGTCACCGAAGCCGGCAAGGCCGACGTCGACGCCGCGTTGCAGGCCGCCGTCAATGCCGCGCCGATCTGGCAGGCGACGCCACCGGACGTGCGCGCCGCCGCGCTGGAGCGCGCCGCCGACCTGATGGAAGCCCAGATGCAGTCGCTGATGGGCATCATCATGCGCGAAGCCGGCAAGACCTTCTCCAATGCCATCGCCGAAGTACGCGAGGCGGTGGACTTCCTGCGCTACTACGCCGCCGAGGTGCGCCGCGGCTTCGACAACGAGACCCATCGTCCGCTCGGTCCGGTGGTCTGCATCAGCCCGTGGAATTTCCCGCTGGCGATCTTCACCGGCCAGGTGGCCGCCGCACTGGCGGCTGGCAACCCGGTCCTGGCCAAGCCCGCCGAGCAGACCCCGCTGATCGCTGCCGCCGCGGTGAAGCTGCTGCGCGAGGCCGGCGTGCCGGCCGGCGCGGTGCAGTTGCTGCCGGGCCGCGGCGAGACCGTCGGCGCCGCGCTGGTGGGCGACGCCCGCGTCAAGGGCGTGATGTTCACCGGATCGACCGAGGTCGCGCGCATCCTGCAGCGCAATGTCGCCGGGCGCCTGGACGCCGCCGGCCGCCCGATTCCGCTGATTGCCGAAACCGGCGGCCAGAACGCGATGATCGTCGACTCGTCGGCGCTGGCCGAGCAGGTGGTCGCAGACGTGGTCAACTCCGCCTTCGACTCGGCCGGCCAGCGCTGTTCGGCGCTGCGCGTGCTGTGCCTGCAGGAGGACGTGGCCGAGCGCGTGCTGGAAATGCTCAAGGGCGCGATGCAGGAACTGAACATGGGCAACCCGGACCGCCTGTCGACCGACGTCGGCCCGGTGATCGACGAAGAGGCGCGCGCCGGCATCGTGCGCCATATCGATGCGATGCGCGCCAAGGGCCGCCGCGTCCACCAGGCCGATCCCAATGCCGCGCAGGGCGCCAGCTGCCGCCATGGCACCTTCGTGCCGCCCACGCTGATCGAGCTGGACAGCATCGAGGAACTCAAGCGCGAGGTCTTCGGCCCGGTGCTGCACGTAGTGCGGTTCCCGCGCGCGGCGCTGGATACCATGGTCAGCCAGATCAACGGCACCGGCTATGGCCTGACGCTGGGCATCCATACCCGCATCGACGAGACCATCTCGTTTATCGTCAGCCGGGCCCAGGTAGGCAACCTGTATGTAAACCGCAATATCGTCGGCGCGGTGGTTGGGGTGCAGCC
>JABFVP010000067.1 GCA_013362725.1 Cupriavidus sp. | reverse complement strand
TGGCAGCTCAACGACCCCACCATGGCGCGCCCGGTGGCGCAGTTCGCGGGCAAGCGCGTGCTGGCTGCGGCCGGCATCGGCAATCCGGAACGGTTCTTTGCCAGCCTGCGCCGCGCGGGCCTGACGCCCACGGCGACGATGCCGCTGCCCGACCACTACGATTTCGCCGACGACCCGTTCGCCGGCAACGACGATGCGCTCCATGCGGACGTGATCCTGATCACCGAGAAGGATGCCGTAAAATGCGAGCGCTTTGACGACCCGCGCATCTGGGTCGTGCCCACCAGGCCCGTGATCGATGCGGGCCTGATCGAAAAAATCCGCCGCGCCGTGCAGGCGCAAATCCAACCCGCGCCGACCGCGCCGGCCGCCGCGAGCGGCGCCGCCGGGCGCAACGAGGAACACCGAGATGGACAACCGGCTGCTTGAAATCCTGGTCTGCCCGCTATGCAAGGGCAAGCTGGAATACGACCGCGCCGCGCAGGAGCTGATCTGCCACGCCGACAAGCTGGCCTACCCGATCCGCGACGGCATTCCCGTGATGCTGGCCGACGAGGCCCGCCAGTCGGTGCCGGGCCGCGTGATCGAGCCGGACGCGCCGGCAGGCAACTGAGCGGCGCGGCCATGACCCTGCCCGCGTTTACCGTCGTCATTCCCGCGCGGCTGGCTTCGACCCGCCTGCCCGACAAGCCCCTTGCCGATATCGGCGGGCGCCCGATGGTAGTGCGCGTGGCCGAACGCGCGCACGCGTCGTCGGCACAGCGCACCGTGGTCGCCACCGACGCGCCCGCGGTGGCGCAGGCCTGCGCCGCGCACGGCATCGAAGCCGTGCTGACCCGCGCCGACCACCCGTCCGGCACCGACCGACTGTCCGAGGTCGCCGCCCAACTGGGCCTGGCCGATGACGCCATCGTCGTCAACGTGCAGGGCGACGAGCCGCTGATCGAGCCGGCGCTGATCGACGAAGTGGCGCTGCACCTGGCGCACCACGCCGATTGCGCCATCGCCACCGCGGCCCATCCGCTGCACGACAGCGCCGAGGTGTTCAATCCCAACGTGGTCAAGGTGGTGTGCGACGCTGCCGGCCGCGCGCTGTATTTCTCGCGCGCGCCGATTCCGTGGGCGCGCGACGCATGGTCCGGCGTGCCGTCCATGCCCGCCGCGTCGGCCCGGGTGCCGCTGCCGGACATGCCGGTGCTGCGCCATATCGGCCTGTACGCCTATCGCGCCGGCTTCCTGCGCCGCTTCCCGACGCTGGCCGCGGCGCCGCTGGAGCAGGCCGAGGCGCTGGAGCAGCTGCGCGCGATGTGGCACGGCGAGCGCATCGCCGTGATGCAGACCGCCGCTGCGCCCGCGCCCGGCGTCGACACCCAGGCCGACCTGGAGCGGGTGCGCGTTCTGTGGGTGCAGTCGATGGCGCAGCAAGGGCCCTGACCCTGCTTCTCCAAGGTGCCGCCACCGGCACCGGCCAAGCCCCCGCGCAGGCGCCTGCCCGCTCGGGTCGATTCTGCTGCAACCGAACCGGGGGGCCGATTTCGGGCCGAATCCCCGCTGCCTCATGGCATAATGCTTGCCGATACAGAGCCGCCCCGCTGGCGCGAGCAATCGCGCCGCCGGCCAAGGCTCGGTGGGGAGATAAAGATAGAGCCCGTCCGGTGCGCCGCGCCGCCATCCCCCTGGCAGCCGCCGCCGGCCGTACGCGTGGGTACGCCCGAGCTGTGCCCGCGCTGAACGCAGTCGCGCGCACCGGGACCGCAGTCAGTCTCGCGTCAAGTTACGGCGTTACCCTCCTTCTGATCTCCCGCCATACCGGATTAAAAACTCTGAGGACCCGTAAATGCGTTTGATCCTGTTGGGCGCGCCTGGCGCCGGCAAAGGCACGCAAGCCAAGTTCATCTGCGAGAAGTTCGGCATTCCGCAAATCTCCACCGGCGACATGCTGCGCGCCGCGGTGAAGGCCGGCACGCCGCTGGGCGTGGAAGCCAAGAAGGTCATGGACGCGGGCGGACTGGTGTCGGACGACATCATCATCGGCCTGGTGAAGGACCGCCTGAAGCAGGACGACTGCAAGAGCGGCTACCTGTTCGACGGCTTCCCGCGCACCATTCCGCAAGCCGAGGCGATGAAGGACGCGGGCGTGGCGATCGACTACGTGCTCGAGATCGACGTGCCGTTCGACGCCATCATCGAACGCATGAGCGGACGCCGCGTGCACGTGGCATCGGGCCGCACCTACCACCTCAAGTACAACCCGCCCAAGGCCGAGGGCGTCGATGACGAGACCGGCGAGCCGCTGATCCAGCGCGACGACGACAAGGAAGAAACCGTCAAGAAACGCCTCGACGTCTACTCGCAGCAGACCCGTCCGCTGGTCGACTACTACTCGGCATGGGCCGCCAACGGCGACGCCGCGGCCAAGGTAGCACCGCCGAAGTACCGCAAGATCCTGGGCGTCGGCAACGTCGACGAGATCACGGCGCGGGTGTTCGAGGCGCTGAAGTAAGTGTCTCGCTGGTGCAGATAGCCATAAAAAAAGCGGCCTCACAGCCGCTTTTTTTGTGCAGGTCAGCACTACCACCCGTCGGATCCTGCCTACCAGATCGTCCGTACGTGCGGATAAGCGCGGATCTTCTCGTCTCGGGTCACCAACGGTGCGGCAAGCATGCGGGCGGTCGTCACGATCATGCGATCCGCCGGGTCTTTGTGAAAATCGCCTGGCAGGTTGACCGACTTGACAGCAATGCTGGCGTCTACAGGGAGGATCCGCACGACGTCGATCTCGGCAACCGTGGCCAACCATGCGTCCACGTCCATGGTGAGGACCAGCCGTCCGCGTTCAACGAGCATGGCAACCTCCCAGGCAGAGATTGCCGACACGACAATATCCCCCTCGGCCAGCTCGCGTGCGATGGCTGTGCGCGCCGCGTCGCTCAATTCAGCACTCCCTGCGGTCCACCATAGCAGCGCGTGGGTGTCCAGGACGATCACTCCAGCGCCTCCCAGCCCGCGTCGACGGGGTCGCAAGGCCCTTCGTAACGGACCACGGCGCCCCGCAACACCTCGAGGGGGTCCCGGTCCAGCCCGCGGTATGGCCGCACCTCGAGCGCCGGTCGACCGTGGTCAGTGACGATCACTGGTTCTCCGGTGGTTTCGACCTGGCGAAAATACTCGAGTGCGCGCGCTTTGAATTCGGTCTTCGAAATCTGACTGCCTGGCATCCCGCCTCCTCACCATGGTTTCCATGCGGATCATCCCGATGCTAGCGCAAAAATGACTATGCCCGATAGTCAATTTCTGTGTCATACCCTCGGCGTAGGCCACTCCTACCCGCAACCGCACTTCGCCCCCTTGCACATCGGCCCCGCCTCCGTACAATGCTTAACGTTTACGTAAACGGAAACCATACCGAGGAGACACCATCGTGGAAATCAAGGACAACGTCTTCATCATCACCGGCGGCGCCTCCGGACTGGGCGCCGGCACGGCCAAGCTGCTCGCCGACGCCGGCGCCAGGGTTGTCATTGCCGACCTGAACGAGGCCGCCGGGCAGGCGCTGGCGGCCGAGACCGGC
Source organism: Cupriavidus sp. (assembly GCA_013362725.1). Lineage (GTDB taxonomy): Bacteria > Pseudomonadota > Gammaproteobacteria > Burkholderiales > Burkholderiaceae > Cupriavidus. The sequence goes on along the minus strand of JABFVP010000067.1, from coordinate 1,601 downwards.
GGCCGCTTCGTGCGCTGCGACGTCACCTCGGAAGCCGATGGCCAGGCGGCGGTCGCGGCGGCGCAGTCGCTGGGCCGCCTTGCCGGGCTGGTCAACTGCGCCGGCATTGCCACCGCCAACAAGACGGTCGGCAAGAACGGCCCGCATCCGCTCGATGCCTTCGACAAGACCATCCGCATCAACCTGGTCGGCACCTTCAACATGATCCGCCTGGCCGCCGCGGCAATGGTGCAGAACGCCCCCGACAGCGAAGGCGAGCGCGGCGTGATCATCAATACTGCCTCGGTGGCGGCCTTCGACGGCCAGATCGGGCAGGCCGCCTATGCCGCGTCGAAGGGCGGCGTGGTCGGCATGACGCTGGCGATCGCGCGCGACCTGGCGCGCGACGGCGTGCGCTGCATGACCATCGCGCCGGGCCTGTTCGAGACCCCGATGCTGCTGGGCATGCCGCAGGAGGTGCAGGACGCGCTGGGCAAGATGGTGCCGTTCCCGTCGCGGCTGGGCCGGCCCGCCGAATATGCGAAGCTGGCGCGCTCGATCATCGAGAACCCCATGCTCAACGGCGAGGTGATCCGCCTGGACGGCGCGATCCGGATGCAGCCCAAGTAAGCCCTGGCTGCTGCCCGCTCAGCCGGGCAGCAGCATCACTAGCATCAGCCCCGGCGCCGCCGCCGGCACCAGCGTCAGCTGCTCGAACTGCAGCGCGCCCTGGCGCGGATGGCGAAAGCCGCGGCGCCCGCCCTCGCGCTCTTCCACGTCCTGCGACAGCCAGGCAGCGCGGAAGTCGGCGCTCTCTGCCATCAGTCCCTCGATCAATGCCCGCGTCGGCGCCGCATCGGCGTGGCGGATGCTGTGCGCGCGGAATTCGGCCGCCAGCCGTGCGGCGCGGTGCGGCCAGTCTTGCACCAGTGCCTGCAGCGCCGGCGACAGGAACATCGCGCGCAGCAGGTTGCGCTCGGTGGCGGCGGCGTCGAGCCAGCCGATGAACAGCGCCGCGGCGGCGGCGTTCCAGGCCAGCGCGGTCCATTGGCGGTCGAGCAGATATGCCGGTCCGTCGATGGCATGCACGCTGGCCAGCAGCGCGGGCGGCACCGGCTCGCCGGCGGCGTGCTGCGGATCGCGCCGGCCGGCCAGTTCGAACAGGTAGGCGCGCTCGGCGCGCGACAGCCGCAGCGCCGTGGCCAGGCTGGCCAGCGCGCGCGCCGACAGCGCCACCGGCCGGCCCTGCTCCAGCCACGTGACCCAGGTTGTGCTGAGGCCCGCCAGTTGCGCGACTTCCTCGCGGCGCAGGCCGGGGGTGCGGCGGCGCTGGCCGGGCGCCAGGCCCACGTCCACCGGCATCAGGCGTTCGCGATGCGCGCGCAGGAAGGCGCCGAGCACGGCTTCGCGCGAGGCTGGCGAGGATGGCGGATCTTCAGGTCGGGCGAGTGGCGGCATGGCAGGCTGGTGGCGCTTATACCAGGATAAAGCGGTGACTTGTACCGGGAAAACGGCCGGCCTACAGTATGCCGAACCCGCCTCGCGGGCAAGTCCCCTCCCCACGACAACCCCGCCCGGCCTGGCCCGGCCGCGGCCCAAGGAGCCCAGCACCATGCAGCAAC
>JABFVP010000092.1 GCA_013362725.1 Cupriavidus sp. | reverse complement strand
AGCGCGCGCTGATCCGCGGCGCCCAGGGCGCCAGCGTGATGGTGGTGGGTGCCGACGGCAACGTCGCGGCGGTGCCGGTCAAGGCGACGCAGGCGATCGGCGACCGCTGGATCGTGACCGAAGGCCTCAAGGGCGGCGAGAAGGTGATCGTCGAGGGCCTGCAGAAGGTCAAGGTCGGCGCGCCGGCCAAGCCGGTGCCGTTCGTACAGGCGGGTGCCTCGGCGCCGGCCGCCACGCCGACCGCGGCTTCCGCTGCCCCGGCCTCGGCCCCGAAGGCCGAAGCGAAGCAGGAAGCGAAGGCCGAGGGCAAGCAAGGCTGAAACCGCCAGGCCGCGGCGGCTGACGCCAGCCGCCGCGGCACACAGGGCTAGACAAAGAGGGAGCCAGTCTTATGGCCAAGTTTTTTATCGACCGGCCGGTGTTCGCGTGGGTGCTCGCGCTGATCATCGTGCTGGGCGGCATATTGTCGATCCTGAAGCTGCCGATCGCGCAATATCCGAACATCGCCCCGCCGACGATCTCGGTTACCGCCACCTATCCGGGTGCGTCGGCCAGGACGCTGGAGGATTCCGTCACTTCGGTGATCGAGCAGGAGCTTAACGGCGCCCCCAACCTGCTCTACTACAGCTCCACCAGCGAGTCGTCCGGCCTGGCCAGCATCACCATCGCCTTTGCGCCGGGCTCGAACGTCGACCTGAACTCGGTCGAGGTGCAGAACCGCCTCAAGCGCGTGGAAGCGCGCCTGCCGGCCGAAGTGCGCCAGCAGGGCGTGCGCGTCGACAAGGCCGGGAACAACTACATGATGTTCCTGACCGTGTCGTCCAAGTCCGGCACGGCCAGCGCGATCCAGCTCGGCAACTACGTCTCGGCGCAGGTGATCGACTCGATCCGGCGCGTGCCCGGCGTGGGCCAGGCCGACCTGTTCGGCACCGAGTACGCGATGCGGATCTGGCTGGACCCGGCCAAGCTGACCGGCTTCAACCTGACTCCGACCGACGTCACCGCCGCGGTGGGCGAGCAGAACATCCAGGTCGCCGTGGGCGAGCTGGGCGGCACGCCGTCGCCCAAGGGCACCGAGCTCAATGCCACCGTCACCACCGAAAGCCGGCTGACCACGCCCGAGCAGTTCGGCAACATCCTGCTGCGCACCAACCCGGACGGGTCGTCGGTGCGCATCAAGGACGTCGGCCGCGTGGAACTGGGCGGGGCCGACTACTCGACCCAGGCCCGCACCAACGGCAAGCCGTCGGCGGCGATCGCCATCAAGCTGGCCCCGACCGGCAACGCGCTCGCCACCGCCACCGCGGTGCGCGCCAAGATGGAAGAGCTGTCGAAGAACTTCCCGGGGGACTACGAGTACTCGGTGCCGTACGACACCTCGGCCTTCGTCAAGATCTCGATCGAGGAAGTGATCAAGACCCTGCTCGAAGCCGTGGTGCTGGTGTTCCTGGTGATGTACCTGTTCCTGCAGAACTTCCGCGCCACCATCATCCCGACGCTGGTGGTGCCGATCGCGCTGCTGGGCACCTTCGGCGCGCTGCTGGCATTCGGCTTCTCGATCAACGTGCTGACCATGTTCGGCATGGTGCTGGCCATCGGTTTCCTGGTCGACGATGCCATCGTGGTGGTCGAGAACGTCGAGCGCATCATGAGCGAGGAAGGCCTGTCGCCGCGCGAAGCGACGCGCAAGGCCATGGGCCAGATCACCGGCGCCATCGTCGGCATCACGCTGGTGCTGACCGCGGTGTTCATCCCGATGGCCTTCTTCTCGGGCTCGGTGGGCAACATCTACCGCCAGTTCTCGCTGTCGCTGATCGCCTCGATGGCGTTCTCGGCGCTGCTGGCGCTGACGCTGACGCCGGCGCTGTGCGCGACGCTGCTCAAGCCGGTGGAAGCCGGCCACCACCACGAGAAGAAGGGTTTCTTCGGCTGGTTCAACCGCACCTTCGCCACCGCGTCGACGGGCTACCAGGGCGTGGTCGCGCGCATTCTCAAGCGCACCGGCCGCTATCTGATCATCTACGCGCTGATCATCGCCGGCGTGGTGGTGCTGTTCAAGCGCCTGCCGTCGTCGTTCCTGCCCGATGAGGACCAGGGCTACCTGATCACCGTGGTACAGCTGCCCAACGGCGCGACCCAGGACCGTACCATCGGCGTGCTCAAGCAGATCGAGGACTACTACCTGCAGAAGGAAAGCAAGGTGGTGGACCAGATGATCACGGTGGCGGGCTTCTCGTTCTTCGGCCGCGGCCAGAACGGCGGTATCGCGTTCGTACGCCTGAAGGACTGGAAGGAGCGCACCGGCGACGGCGAGACCGCGCAGGCGCTGGTCGGCCGTGCCTTCGGCGCGCTCTCGTTCATCAAGGACGCGATCATCTTCCCGCTCAATCCGCCGGCGATTTCCGAGCTGGGCAACTCCTCGGGCTTTGACTTCCGCCTGCAGGACCGCACCGGCCAGGGCCACGCCAAGCTGATGGAAGCGCGCAACATGATGCTCGGCATGGCCGCGCAGAGCCCGGTGCTGATGGGCGTGCGCCCGGAAGGCCAGGAAGACGCGCCGCAGCTGCAGATCGACATCGACCGCGAGAAGGCCAAGGCGCTCGGCGTCACGGTGGCGAGCATCAACTCGACGCTGTCGATCGCCTTCGGCTCCAACTACGTCAACGACTTCATCTACGAAGGCCGCGTGCGCAAGGTGATCGTGCAGGCCGACGGCGCCGACCGCCGGCTGCCTGACGACCTGACCAAGCTGCGCGTGCGCAACAGCAACGGCGACATGGTGGCGTTCGCGGCGTTCGCGACCTCGAAGTGGGTGATGGGCTCGCCGCGCCTGGAGCGCTACAACGGCATGCCGGCGGTGAAGCTGGCGGGGCAGGCCGCGCCGGGCCGCAGTACCGGCGAAGCCATGCGCGTGATGGAGGAAAACTTCGCCAAGCTGCCGCCGGGCTTCGGCTTCGAGTGGTCCGGACAGTCGTACGAAGAACGCCTGGCCGGCTCGCAGGAGCCGATCCTGTACACGCTGTCGCTGATCATCGTGTTCCTGTGCCTGGCCGCGCTGTATGAAAGCTGGTCGATCCCGTTCTCGGTGCTGCTGGTGGTGCCGCTGGGCGTGCTCGGCGCGCTGCTGGGCGTGACGCTGCGCGGCATGCCCAACGATGTGTACTTCAAGGTGGGCCTGATCGCCACCATCGGCCTGTCGGCCAAGAACGCCATCCTGATCGTGGAATTCGCCAAGGACCTGCAGGCGCAGGGCAAGGGCCTGATCGAAGCCACGCTGGAAGCGGTGCACCTGCGCTTCCGCCCGATCCTGATGACGTCGATGGCGTTCATCCTGGGCGTGCTGCCGCTGGCAATCGCCACCGGCGCGGGCTCGGGCAGCCAGCGCGCCATCGGTACCGGCGTGATGGGCGGGATGATCACGGCCACGGTGCTGGCGATCTTCCTGGTGCCGGTGTTCTTCGTGGTGGTGCGCAAGCGCTTCAAGGGCAGTGCCCGCCAGCGCATGCTGGACCAGAAGTGGCACGACCCGCAAGAGGAAATCTGAACATGACCAAGACTCTGACCACACTGCTGCTGGTGGCCGGCGTTCTGACGGGGTGCACGCTGGCACCCCACTATGACCGCCCTGCCCCGCCGGTGGCAGACAGCTTCCCGACCGCGCCCGAAGGCTATGCCACCGCCGAGGTGAAGAGCGGCGAAACCCGCCGCGCCGTCGACATCGGCTGGCGCGAGTTCTTCCGCGACCCGCGCCTGCAGGCGCTGATCGCGACCTCGCTGGAGAACAACCGCGACCTGCGCACCGCGGCGCTGCGCATCGAGGAAGCGCGCGCGCTGTACCAGGTGCAGCGCGCCGACCTGCTGCCCACGGTGAACGGCACCGCCGCGTTCACGCGCGGCCGCACGCCGGCATCGCAATCGATCACCGGCACGGACTTCACCGGCAGCACCTACCAGGCCGGGGTCGGCATCAGCGCCTACGAGCTCGATTTCTTCGGCCGCGTGCGCAGCCTCTCGAATGCCGCGCTGGCGCAGTATTTCGCCACCGAAGAGGCACGCCGCTCGGCGCAGATCTCGCTGGTGTCGGAAGTGGCCAAGGCCTACCTGGCCGAACGTTCCTACGCCGAGCAGTACGAGATCGCCCGCGACACGCTGAAGGCGCGCGAAAGCACTTATGGGCTGGCCAGGCAGCGTTTCGAGGCCGGCGCCACCTCGGCGCTGGACCTGCGCGACAACGAGTCGCTGGTGGCGCAGGCCCGCGTCGCCGCGGCGCAACTGGCGCGCCAGCGCGCGCAGGCGCTGAACGCGCTCGAAGTGCTGGTGGGCAAGCCCATCGCCACCATCGAGAACCTGCCCGACCCGATGCGCCTGTCGGACGAGCGCATCATCAGCGATATCCCGCCGGGGCTGCCGTCGGACCTGCTCGAGCAGCGGCCCGATATCCGCCAGGCCGAGCAGCAGCTGCGCTCGGCCAATGCCAATATCGGCGCGGCGCGCGCGGCGTTCTTCCCGCGCATCACGCTGACCAGCAGCGCCGGCACCATCAGCCCCAGCTTCTCGGGGCTGTTCGATGCGGGCACGCACGCGTGGACGTTCGCGCCGCAACTGGTGCTGCCGATTTTTGATTTCGGCCGCAATATCTCCAACCTGGACCTGGCCAACGTGCGCAAGAACATCCAGGTCGCCAACTACGAGAAGACCATCCAGACGGCCTTCGCTGAAGTGGCGGACGCGCTGGTGGCACGCGGCACGCTGGAAGACCAGGTCTCCGGCCAGGAAGCGGTGCGCAATGCCGAAGCCGCGCGCTACGAGCTGTCGCGCCTGCGCTTCCGCAGCGGCGTGGCCAGCTACCTGGATGAGCTCGATGCGCAGCGCCAGCTGTTCACCGCGGAGCAGGCGCTGATCCAGGCACGGCAACTGCGGCTGAACAACGCGATCGATTTGTACCGGTCGCTGGGCGGCGGGTTGCAGGAGAGCAGCGCGGTGGCGCTGCAGGGTGCGCCGGCGCAGCAGGGGACGGTGACGCAGTAACGCCGCCTGTTGCCCTAGCAAAAAAACGACGCGCCTCGGCGCGTCGTTTTTGTTTGCGGGTTTGCTCCCCTCTCCCGCGTGCGGGAGAGGGGCCGGGGGAGAGGGCCGGCGCTCGCAATTGCGACGGCTTGTACTTCGTGGACGCTCCC
>JABFVP010000630.1 GCA_013362725.1 Cupriavidus sp. | reverse complement strand
ATAAGCAGCGCGGGGCGATTCTGAACTTCGGATTGCGCAAGGTCTTGCTAACCATCAGCGTGCCCGATAGCGCGAACAGCAGCACCAGCGGATGCAGCAGGGCGGGGCCGAGCACCCACGCGCCGCCAGGCAGTTCGGCACCAAGCTGGCCCTGCGAGGCGCACCAAGTCAGCACGGCGGTCAGCAGCACGCTGGTGGGGATGGGCGTGCCTTCGAAGTACGCCACCTTGCCGCTGTCGCTGCCGGCCGCCAGCGATTCGGCGGTGACATTGAAGCGCGCCAGCCGGCTGACGCCACAGCAGACAAAGTAGATCAGCACCGCCAGGTCCCAGCCGCCACGCATGCCGGCGGCAAAGGCCAGCGTGGCGGGGCCGACGCCGAACGAGATCACGTCGGCCAGTGAATCCAGCTCGCGCCCCAGCGCGGAATGCGCATGGCGCCAACGTGCGATGCGGCCATCGAGCACGTCGAAGATAAAGGCCAGCGGCGCCAGCGCCGCGGCCGTATAGAAATGCGACAGCTGCTGGTCGGCTACGTAAAACATCGCGAAGAACACCGAGCCCATGCCGCAGGCCGCGTTGCCGAGGGTGAAGACGTCGGCCAGCTGCAACTCACGCAGCATCGAGAAATGGCGGGGTCGTTCGGGCCGGGTGTTCATGGGGCAGGCTTACAGGACCTTGGACACGTGGTGCACGTTGGGCGGCGCGGCAAAGGTTTCCGCAACCAGCCCGCGCCATTGCTGGAACTCGGGCGATTCGCGGAACAGCACCATATGATCGTCCACGGTTTCCCAGTCCACCACCAGCGTGTACTGGTCGGGCTGCTCGATCGAGCGGAACAACTGCACGCCGTGGCACCCGTGCGAGCGCAGGAACAGCGGCGTGGCCTGGCTCACGCCTTGTTCGAACTGCTTGTCCATGCCGGGCTTGATGGTGATTTGCGCGATTTCCTTGATCATGTCGTCGTGGCGATGAAGTGGATGCCAGCGCCGGTCGGGTACCGGCGGGTCTCTACTACCTTAGCACGATCGCGGCGTCACATGCCCGCGGCAAGCATTCCGTTACAAGCACGGGTTAGCATCATCCACCGTGCCTCGACCTGCCGAAACCGCCATGCGTCCGCCCTTGCCTGAATGCAGCATTGCGCTGCCCGCCCTGTACCTGGCCTGCCTGATGGGCTTGCCGTGCGGCGCGGATGCTGCAATGCAGCCATGCGGCAGCCCCGCGACCGCGCTGGCCGATCTCCGCAGCCCCGGCCAGATCTCCCCGCTTGCCGGCCGCACGGCCGAAGTCCAGGCCATCGTCACGGCGGACTTCAGCGGCGACGGCGGCCTGCGCGGCTTTTTCCTGCAGACCGCGGACGCACAACGCGTGCATCGGCCGGGCCTTTCGGAAGGTCTCTTTGTCTACGCACCGCGGGCGCGTGCCGATGTCGGCGACATGGTGCGCGTGTCCGGAAGGATCGAAGAAAAATTCGGACAAACGCAACTGGTGCTGTCAGGCTCGCCCCTCGTCTGTGCGCGGGGGCTTTCCGTCAAGCCGCAAACGCTGACGTTGCCGCTTGCCGGCGAATCCGACCTGGCCGCCCTGGAGGGCATGCTGGTGCGGCTGCCGCAGACACTGACCGTCAGCGATGCCCACGAGCTCGGCCGCTATGGCACCTTGGTGCTGAGTCATGGGCGCCCCATCGCGCCAACGCAACAGGCCCTGCCGGGACCGGCTGCGCGGCAGGCCGCCGCGGACAACGCACGCAACCGCTTGTTGCTCGCCGGCGATACCATCGCCGGCGTGCAGGGCGTACTGGAGCGACGCCACGGACAATGGCGGCTGCAGCCGGTACGCGGTGCCGCCGCACCGGCCTACCAGCACGCCAGCCCGCGTCCGTCAGCGCCGCGGCGGCATCCCGCCACCGCGCTGCGCGTGGCAGCCTTCAACCTGCAAAACTACTTCAATGGCGACGGACTGGGCGGCGGTCTCGATGCGCCCGACAACCGCGGGGCGCAAGACGCTGCGGCCCTGGCACGGCAGCAGGCCAAGCTGGTGGCCGCGCTAAGCGCCCTGGACGCCGACGTGATCGGCCTGATGGAGGTCCAGAACAATGGCTTTGGCCCGACCGGCGCGATCCGCCAGCTTGCCGCGCTGCTGGGGCCGGACTGGCGCGTCGTGGATCCCGGCACCCCCGCGCTTGGCGCCGATGCCATCGCGGTGGGACTGCTGTACAACGCCCGCACCGCGCTGCCCGCCGGCCGGGTAGCCACCACCTGGCTGGGCGAGCGCAGCCGCCAGCCGCTCGCGGCCACTTTCCGCACGGCGGCGGGTGGCGCGCCGGTGACGGTGGTGGTCAACCATTTCAAGTCCAAGAACTGCGTCGAGGCCGCCGGCACGCAAGCCGACCAGCGCGACGGCCAGGGCTGCTGGAATCCCGCGCGCGTGCAGGCCGCCGACACCCTTGCGCGCTGGCTCGGCACCGCGCCGACCGGCATCGCCGACACCGGCGTGCTGGTGATCGGCGACCTGAACAGCTACGCGATGGAGGATCCGATACGCCTGCTGGCGCGACGCGGCTACGCCGACCTGGTGGCGCGCTTTGCCGGCCCGCACGCCTACAGCTACGTCTACGCGGCGCAGGCCGGTTACCTCGACCATGTGCTCGCCGACGCCACCGCCATGGCCCACGTCATCGCCGTCCATGCGTGGCATATCAATGCCGACGAGCCCGCTGCCTTGTCCTACGCCGCGGCGCCCGGGTCCGGCGCCGCGCCAGGCTTCTACGCGCCCGACGCGTACCGGTCTTCGGATCACGACCCCCTGGTGGTCGACTTCGCCAGCAGCCCGCGCGCGAGGTAGAGCACCACCAGCAGGTTGGCCGCGGCCAGCGCGCCATGCAGCCAGCTGGGGTGGACCAGGGCTTCGTACAGTTCCAGCGGAATGTAGATGCCGCCCGACCATACCCCCAGCCAATTGCCCCACGCCAGCCCGCGCCACAGTCCATAGGCCTCGGCAAAGCGCATCAGCGCATAGACCGCGGCGGATCCGCCGATGGCCCACAGGCGCGCATTGTCGGGATGCTCGAGCAAAGACAGGAAGATGGTGGGATAGCGGCTGGCCGGATTGACATGCCAGCGCTGGATGATGGCTTCGGCCAGCGCCTGGGCATCGCGATGCAGCAGTGCGGCCAGGCCCAGCCCCGCCACGATCACCAGCAGCCCCTTGGCGGCCTCGAACAACGCAATGCTCCTGAGGCCCAGTGCGCCCTGCTTTGCCATGCGGTATCTCCGGTCGATGCAAGCCATGCAAAGCCGGTATTGTGCAATATCGGCAAGCGCAAGGGCTGGGCGCCCCCCGCGCGCGCCGCCTACGGGCGTGACTTCTGGTAAGTGCCGGTCAGTTCCGCCTTGGCCAGCACGTGGCCTTGCATCGATCGCTCCAGGGCGGCCTTGTCCGGCTTGCCGATGTCCGGCAGCGCCACATCCAGCGCATAGAGCTTGAAGACATAGCGGTGCCGCCCGACCGGTGGACAGGGGCCGCCGTAGCCCGTGCGGTGCCAGTCGTTGAGCCCCTGGCGCGTGCCGGCGGGCAGCCCGGCCCTGGCGATGTCGGCGGGCAGCGCGGCGGCATCGGCCGGCAGGTTGTAGAGCACCCAGTGAACCCAGGTCATCTTCGGCGCCGCAGGGTCGGGCGCGTCCGGGTCGTCGACGATCAGCGCCAGGCTTGCCGTGCCGGGCGGCAAGCCGCTCCAGGCCAGCGGCGGCGAGATATCGGCGCCCTCGCAGGTGTGCTGTGCCGGGATCGCGCCGCCCGGGGCAAATGCAGTCGATTGCAGCTGGAACGGCATACGGGCCTCCCTGGAGGCAATGCGCAATGGCTCCAACTTAGGCCGGTTCCGTGCCGCGCGCAAGGCGCCGCGCTGCGATGGCGGCCGCTCGGCCTCGAGCAGCGCCTTGAGCCGGCGCACCGCATCGGTGGACTCGGCCTGCAACTGGTCGCGCAGCATCAGGCGGTTGATCAGGGCAAACAGCAGCGTCGGGGAGCGATAGCGGAATTCGCGTTCGAAGCGGGTGCGTTCGGCCGCCGGGGACAGCGAGGGGGTAATGGCGGGCGTCAGCCGGTAGGTGATGGTGCCGACGCGGCGCCCGGCGGCCACGCCCTCGATCGACCATGTGTGCGGCCGCTGGCTTTCGATCACCGTCCAGACCACCACGCCGCCGCGCTGCGCCAGCATGAACGTTTCGGCAACGCGCTCGCCGCGCTCCAGCGGATGGTCGGTGGCACCCGCCACGCCGAGCGAGGCGGGATGCCAGGCGGGCCAGTGCCGCGGGGTCGCGACAAAATCGAAGACCAGCGCCGGCGGCCGCGCGATCACCACCTCGTCATGGATCGCGGTGCGGTCCAGCCCCGGCAGCGGCGCCAGCAGCGCGCCCACCGTGGCCGCGGCGAAGACAAAACCCCAGAACAGTTTCCTGTGTCGGACAAGCATGGCGGCGGGACCGGACGCAACCGGGACGCACCCGTGCATCCCTTGCGCATGGCGCGATGCTTACAGTGTAGTGACTGCCCGGCATCGCGCCAGTCCCCTGCGTGGCTCAGCGCGCCACTGCGGCGGCGGCGCCCTCGGCCGCGGGTATCGGCGCCGCTGCCACGGATGCGGGCAGCGGGCCCCAGCCGCCGCCCAGGCGGCGCACCAGCGATACCGTGGCGGCCGCGCGCAGGCCGGCAACCTGGTTGGCTTCGCGCTGCGACTGCAGCACGGTGCGGTCGGCGTCGATCACCGTCAGGTAGTCGACCGCGCCCGCGTCATAGCGGCTGCGCGAGATGCGCGCCGCACGCCTGGCGCCGCCGAGTGCGCTGTCCAGCGCGCCGGCCTGCTGGCTGAGCCAGCGCACGTCCGCCAGGCTGTCTTCCACCTCGCGGAAGGCCACCAGCACGGTCTGCCGGTAGCTCGCCACCGTTTCCTCGTGGGCGGCGCGGGCGCCGGCCAGGTTGGCGCTGTTGCGGCCGCCGTCGAACACGGTCTGCGCGATGCTGGATCCGACCAGCGGGCCCAGCATCCAGGTGCGCGAGGACCACTTGAACAGGTTGGACAGGTCGGCCGATTCAAAGCCGAACAACCCGGTCAGCGTGATGCGCGGGAAAAACGCCGCCTTGGCCACGCCGATGCGCGCGTTGGCCGCCGCCATCTGGCGCTCCGCCGCGGCGAT
>JABFVP010000088.1 GCA_013362725.1 Cupriavidus sp. | reverse complement strand
CGCGGAAAGTGATGATGGGCGAGACCGGACCGAAGGTTTCCTCGCGCACCACCGTCATCGAGGGATCGACGCGGTCCAGCACCGTGGGCGCATAGCTGGCGCCGTTGCGCTGGTTGCCGACCAGCAGCCGCGCGCCCTGCGCCACCGCCTCGTTGACGCGGGCCTCGAACAGCCGCGCGGCCTGCTCGTCGATGACGGTGCCCATGTCGACGCCGCGGTCCATCGGGTCGCCATATTTCCAGGCGCGGGTCTTCTCCACCACCAGTTCTGTAAAGCGCGCTGCGACGGCCTGGTGCACCAGCATGCGCTTGACCGCGGTGCAGCGCTGGCCGGAGTTCTTGTACGAGCCCTGCACCGCCAGGTCGGAGGCTCGGTCGAGGTCGGCGTCGTCCAGCACGATCAGCGGGTCGTTGCCGCCCAGCTCCAGCACCACGCGCTTGTAGCCGGCCTTGCTGGCGATGTACTTGCCGATCGCCACGCCGCCGGTAAAGGTGACCAGGTCCACTGCCGGGTGCGTGATCAGCTCGTCGGCGATCTCGCGCGGATCGCCCGTGACCACCTGGAACATCTGCGGCGGCAGGCCGGCTTCGTACAGCAGGTCGGCCAGGTAGAACGCCGACAGTGGCACCTTTTCCGACGGCTTGAGCACCATGCGGTTGTTGGTGGCGATCGACGGCGCCACCTTGTGCGCGACCTGGTTCATCGGGTGGTTGAACGGCGTGATCGCGCTGATCACGCCCATCAGCGGCTCGCGCTGCGTCATCACGCGGCGCTTCTTGCCGTGCGGCGTCAGGTCGCACGAGAACAGCTGGCCGTCGTCGCGCAGCGCCTCGGTGGCGGCAAAGCCCAGCACGTCGGCGACGCGGCCGATCTCGTACAGCGAATCCTTCTTGGACAGGCCGGATTCGAGCGTGATCAGGTCCGACGCCTCCTCGGTGCGCTCGCGCAGCAGCGCCGCGGCGCGGTTCAGGATGGCGGCGCGCTCGTAGCGCGTCAGCGTGGCGCGGTAGGCCTGGCCCACTTCGAAGGCGCGGCGCACATCGTCCAGCGTGGCCTTGGGCACGGTGCCCACCAGCGCGCCGTCGAACGGATTGCGCACTTCGATCACGCGCTCGCGCACGATCTTCTGGCCGTCGATGCGCAGCGCCTCGGCGCGGAACTGGGGGCTGACGGCGCCAGCGGGAAATTGCGGGGCGTTCATGGGTCTCCTCCGTAGATGCGTATTCAGTTCAGCTCGTTCACGCAGCGGGTCCTGGCCGCGTCCCGAACCGACAATGCGATGCAGGCGTTCAGTGCAGGTGGTTCAGCGCGACATCGAAGATGTCGAAATTGCGCAGCACGGCCTTGCCGGGAATGCCGGCGGTGGCGCGGTTGAATACCAGCGGCACGGTTTGCTCCGACACGCCGCCGTGCGAGCGCAGCGGCGCGTCGAGGCCGGACAGGTCATGGCGGCTGCGGCTGGTGCCCAGCACCACATGCTTGTCGCTGGTGACCACCAGGTCGCCGACGCGGTCGGACGGCAGCTCAAAGCGCGCGCAGGCCTCGGCGTTGGTCAGCACGCTTTCCACGCCTTGCAGGTCCGACAGGCGCGCCTGGATCGCGGCGGCGTCGGCATGGTCGGGCAGGTAGATGGTGGCGTAGGAACCCAGCGCGCCGTGGTGGACCACGTACGGATCGGTGATCGGCAGGATCACGCGCGCTCCGCCGTCTTCCACGCCGCGGCCCAGCCAGGCGTCCAGCTGGTCCTGCAGGTAGATTACGTTGGGCGCCTTGGTGGCTTCGTCATGCTTGGCGTTCATGCCGTGGTCGGCGGTCAGCGCCACCACGCAGCCGAGTTGGTCCAGCCGCGCGAGGTACTTGTCCATCATCGCGTAGAAGGCATTGGCGCCGTCCGAGCCGGGCGCGAACTTGTGCTGGATATAGTCGGTGGTGGACAGGTACATCAGGTCCGGGCGACGCGTTTCCATCAGCCGCACGCCGGCGGCGAAGACAAACTCGGACAGCTCGGCGCTGTAGACGTCCGGCACCGGCATGCCCACCAGCTCGAGCACGCCGTCGATGCCGTTCTCCGCCACGGTGGCCTGGTCGGCCTTCTCCGACGAGAAGCAGATGCCGCGCATGCCGTGGCCCAGCAGCCGGCGCAGCTTGTCCTTGGCGGTGACCACGGCCACGCTGGCGCCGGCCGCGGCAAAGGCGGCCAGGATGGTGCCGGCGCGCAGGTACTTGGGGTCGTTCATCATCACTTCCTCGCCGCGCCCGCCGTTGGCGCTGCGGTCAAAGAAGTAGTTGCCGCAGATGCCGTGCACCGCGGGCGGCGCGCCGCAGACGATCGAAAGGTTGTTGGGGTTGGTGAAGGTCGGCACCACGCAGGCGCCGCGGAAGGCCGAGCCTGCCTCCAGCAACCGCTTCAGGTAAGGCGCGCGGCCGCTGGCGGCGGCGGCTTCCAGGTAATCGAACTCGCAGCCGTCGACGCAGACCACCACGACGGGCTGCTGCATCCAGCGATAGCTGCGCTGGTTGACGGTAATGGTGCGGGCATTGGTATCGGGCATGGTCGGTTCCTGTGCGGGATCGCGGTCGGTAAGGCGTTAGCTCAATGGGATGGAGTCGGGCCGGATCAGTGTCAGGCGGCGGCATCGGCGCCGGCGCTGCTGGCTGACGGGGCCACCGCGGCATGCATGCGCGCGCGGCCGCGCTCGACGTGCTCGCGCATCAGGCGCGCGGCCAGCTCGCCGTCGCGCGCGGCTATCGCCGAGACGATCGCGCGGTGCTCGCGGGTCGAATCGGGCATGGCGGCATGGCTGCGCGACAGCGCCTCGCGCCGGAACAGCGTCAGTTCCTTGACCAGGCGCCGGTAGGTCTCGAGCAGCTTGCGGTTGCCGGCCAGCTCGACCATGCGGTCGTGGAACGCCAGGTTCAGCCGCGTGTATTCATCGACGTCGCGCGCCTGGCTGGCCGCGTCGAGCGCCTCCACCAGGGCGCGCAGCTCGCGCAGGCCCTCGGGCGTGATGCGCGCGGCCAGCTGCCGGCCGATGAATTCGTCCAGCACCGCGCGCAATTCATAGATCTCATCGGCTTCCTCCACCGAGATCGCGCGCACGTACACGCCCCGGTTCTTTTCGGTGCGCAGCAGGCCGGCCTGCTCCAGCGCGCGGAAGGCCTCGCGCACCGGACCGCGCGACACATTGAGCTGCCCGGCGACTTCGATCTCGTTGAGCTTGGCGCCCGGCGCCAGCTCGCCTGACATGATCCGCAGCTCCAGTTCGCGCTGCACCAGGGTGGTCAGCGACTGGCTCTGCAGGATGGTGATTTCGCTCGCCAGCGGGGCTTGGCGTGACATGGACACTCCCGTTTGTGACGGATTCAGCAGTATCGAAAATCCTTATTGCCATTAAAGCAAGTGGTTTGTATATTGTCAACAATCATACATCGGCGCGGTCAGATGGATGAGCAAACAAGCGTAAAAAGTCGGTCACATGTCTTGCAAGTGTTGTAGAACAAGGGTTTTACGGTGATTCGATGTTGTGCAGCAAACCATGCAGCATCGCAACAGATTCACCACATTGACACATTTCTCCACCTACAATGCTCCACCTACAATGCCGGAAGGAGTCCCCATGCAACCGTCCCTCACCACCACCTTGCGCACCGCCGCGACCCTGCTTGCGCTAGCCGCCTGCGGCACCGCGCTGGCCCAGAAAACCACGCTCACCGTCTATACGGCGTGGGAAACCGAGACCCTCAAGCCCTATGCCGAGGGCTTTGCCAAGGTCGCGCCCGATATCGAGGTGAAATACGTGCGCGATTCCACCGGCGTGATCACCGCCAAGGCGCTGGCCGAGAAGGCCAATCCGCAGGCCGACGTGATCGCCGGGCTGGCGGCCTCGAGCCTGGAACTGCTCAAGCAGGAAGGGATGCTGGCGCCCTACACCCCCAAGGGCTTCGAAAAGCTGACGCGCGACTACAGCGACAAGGCCACGCCGCCGTCATGGGTGGGCCTGGACGTGTGGGGCGCGACCATCTGCTTCAACACCGTCGAAGCGAAGAAGCGCAACCTGCCCCGCCCCGAGACCTGGAAGGACCTGGCCAAGCCGGTCTACAAGGGCGCCATCGTGATGCCCAACCCGGCCTCGTCCGGCACCGGCTTCCTCGACGTGACCGCGTGGCTGCAGCTCTACGGCGAGCAGGAAGGCTGGAAGTACATGGACGCGCTGCACGAGAACATCGCGCAGTACACGCATTCGGGTTCCAAGCCCTGCAAGCAGGCCGGCGCGGGCGAGTTCCCGATCGGCATCTCGTTCGAGCTGCGCGCACACAAGACCCTGGCCGCGGGTGCGCCGATCGAGATGATCTTCCCCAGGGAAGGCCTGGGCTACGACATCGAGGCCGCCGGCATCGTCAAGGGCACGAAGAAGATGGAGGCCGCGCAGCGCTACCTGGACTGGCTGGCCAGCAAGGAAGCCAACCAGCTGTTCGCCAAAGACTGGGCCATCGTCGCCTACCCGGGGGTGGCGCGTAAGGTCGAGACCATCCCGGCCAACTACGAGCAGATGCTGGTCAAGAACGATTTCGGCTATATCGCCAAGAACCGAGAGCGGGTACTGACCGAATGGCAGAAGCGCTACGCCAGCAAGTCGGAGGCCAAGCAGTAGCCCCCGTCGTCCCGCGACAGCGGGACGGACGGCAAAGAACGATCCCACATCGCGCGAGGACTCCCACGCCATGCAAGCCCCCACATCCACGGCCGAGACCTACCTCAGCCTGAAAGGCATCCACAAGCGCTTCGGCGGCAGCGGCGGCGGCTTCGTCGCCCTGCACAACATCGATCTCGATGTGCGCCAGGGCGAGCTGCTGTGCTTCCTGGGCCCGTCGGGCTGCGGCAAGACCACGCTGCTGCGCATCATCGCCGGGCTGGAATCGCAGAACGCCGGCACCATCCACCAGGGCGGCCGCGATATCTCCACGCTGCCGCCGATGGAGCGCGACTATGGCATCGTGTTCCAGTCCTATGCGCTGTTTCCCAACCTGACCGTGGCCGACAACGTCGCCTACGGCCTGGTCAACCGGCGCATGCCGCGCGACCAGCGCCGCGCGCGCGTGGCCGAACTGCTGACGCTGGTGGGGCTGCCCGATCGCGGCAACCAGTACCCGGCGCAGCTGTCGGGCGGCCAGCAGCAGCGCGTGGCGATCGCGCGCGCGCT
>JABFVP010000541.1 GCA_013362725.1 Cupriavidus sp. | reverse complement strand
GCCACCGGCCGCGACGGCCTCGGCGGCGCCTATGTGCCGCCGGTGGCGGCCGCGCTGCCGCGCCACCTGTGGGCGCATTCGTCGGATGAAATGGACTACGCCGCGCTGCGCGGCAAGCGCGTGGGCGTGGTTGGCGCCGGCGCCTCGGCCATGGACAGCGCCGCGACCGCGCTGGAAGCCGGCGCCGCCAGCGTCGAGATGCTGATCCGCCGCGCCGACATTCCGCGCGTCAACAAGAGCAAGGGCGCCGGCAATCCGGGCCTGACCTTCGGCCACTACGGCCTGCCCGACGCCTGGAAATGGCGCCTGCGTCATTACATCAACAGCCAGCAGGTACCGCCGCCGCGCGGCAGCACGCTGCGCGTGTCGCGCCATGCCAACGCGTACTTCAACCTGGGCGCCGCGCTGGAAGCGATCGAGGCGCACGGCGACGTGCTGCACGTGCGCACCCCGCAGGGCGAGTTCGAGCTGGACTTCCTGATCTTCTCCACCGGCTTCCGCATCGCGCTGGAAACGCGCCCGGAGTTCGCCGCCTTCGCCCCGCATATCCGCTTCTGGCGCGACCGCCATGCGCCGCCCGCGGGCCAGCAAGACCGCGAGCTGTCCGATTCGCCCGACCTCGGCGAAGCCTTCGAATTTCAGGAAAAAACCCCCGGCGCCTGCCCCGGCCTGACGCGCATCCACTGCTTCTGCTATCCGGCGGCGCTGTCGCACGGCACCGTGTCCGGCGACATCCCGGCGATCAGCGACGGCGCGCGCCGGCTTGGCCAGGGCATTGCCGCGCGGCTGTACCAGGAAGACATCGAGCTGCACTACGCCGCGCTGCAGGCCTATGCCGAGCCCGAAGTCTTCGGCGACGAATGGGTGCCGGCGCCACCGCCGGCGCTGCGCACCGCCAAGGCCTGAATCCACTCCCGACCCAACCCAGACAAGAGCGTCCGATGACCCAGCCCCCGACTTCCGCGGTCGACCTGATCGACCAGCTCACCGGCCTCGCGCCGGGCAGCGCCACCCATGCCCTGCGGCACCAGCGCGACAAGGTCGTGGCCGCCACCCAGGGCAGCTACGATGCCCTGTTCGACCCCGATCTGCCCGGGCTTTCGCTGGCCGAACGGCTGCTGGTGTCGCTGTACGCCGCCCGGCTGACGCCGTCGCCGGCGCTTGCCGCGCACTACCAGGGCCGGCTGGAGCAGCTAGGCACCGATGCCGGCCAGGTCCGCGCCGCGGCCGGGGGCACGCCCGCGGACATCGCCGACCCGCGCCTGCGCGCCATGCTCGAATTCACCCGCAAGCTGATCGAGAAACCGGTCGAGGGCGACCGTGCCGCGCTGCTGGCGCTGCCCGCCGCCGGCCTGAGCACCCCCGCGGTGGTCACGCTGGCGCAGCTGGTCGCGTTCCTGTCGTACCAGGTGCGGCTGCTGGCCGGACTGGACGCACTGAAAGCCCTGAACGACAACCCCGCTGGAGCCAAGGCATGAGCGAAATCATCAAATCCCACGGCTTCACCAACGAGGTGCTCGACTGGAAGGCATGGCTGGACGTGGTCGATCTCGACCAGGCCACGCTCGAGCAGATCGCCGTGCTCGAAGAAAGCCACCCCAAGGCCAAGGTGCAGGACTACTACCGCTTCCTGGTCCACCAGCCCGAGATCCTGCGCCAGCGCTCGACCGCCTTCAACGCCATCATGTACGCGCCCGGCGGCATGCCGCGCGCCGAGCGCGAGCTGTCGACGACGGTGGTGTCGCGCATCAACGGCTGCGTCTACTGCGCTTCGGTCCATGCGCAGCGCTTCGAACAGCTGGCCAAGCGCAACGACGTGATCCGCCAGGTCTTCGACGACCCCTACAGCGCCGGCACCACCGCGCGCGAACGCGCCATCGCGAAGTTTTCGGCGGAGCTGACCGAGCGGCCGGCCGAAGTCACCGCCGAACAGCTCAAGCCGCTGCGCGAGGCTGGCGTGACGGACGCTGAGATCCTGGACCTGATCCACTCGATCGCGATCTTCGCGTGGGCGAACCGGTTGATGCTGAATCTCGGGGAACCTGTGTTTCCGCACGAGCAGGTGGCGGTCGGTTAACCAAGGCCAGGAGCGCACCCATAAGCTCCCCTCTCCCGCGCGCGGGAGAGGGGTGGGGAGAGGGCCGGAGTTTCAACGAAGTCAAGCGCGTCGGTATGCCAGCGCCTGCCCTCTCCCCCGGCCCCTCTCCCGCAAGCGGGAGAGGGGAGCAAACAGCCGCGCATCGCAAGCGCGCGCCGCTTGCACGTCCTAGCCTTCGCCCCTCCCATAATGCACCGCCAGCCAGACTGTCGGCTGCGTTGCATCAGTCCACGCCACCCGGTGCCGGCAATGCGCCGGCAGGTGCAGCCAGTCGCCCGGCGCCATGCGATGTTCGCCGGGCTGCCCCTCGATCTCGAGCGCGGCACTGCCGCTGAGCAGCAGCACCCACTCCGCCTCCGCGCTGTCGTACCAGAAGCCCTCCGGGCTGGCCTGGCCGTTGGAGACGATGCGCTCGATGCGCAGGCCCGGGCGCTGCAGCAGCGGCTCGAAGATTTCCTGCGCCGCGTCGGACGGGACGCCGGCGAACAGGTTTCCGCGTTCAGGCTGCATGCTGACTCCTTCAGGCCGTGGTGGCGGCCCGCTCAGTCGCCCGGCCCGGGCGCGAGCACGTCGCGCGCGCCGTTGCGGCCCATCGGCGAGACCAGGCCGGCGACTTCCATCTGCTCGATCAGCCGCGCGGCGCGGTTGTAGCCGATGCGCAGCTGCCGCTGCACCGCCGAGATCGAGGCGCGGCGGCTGGTCAGCACGAAGCTGGCGGCTTCGTCGTAGAGCGGGTCGGCCTCGCCGTCGCCGCCGCCGTCGCCGAACAGGTCCGCGCCGCCGGCCTCGGCCGGGTCGCCGGCGAGGATGGCCTCATCGTAGTCGGGCTCGCCGAACTGCTTCCAGTGCTCGACCACGCGATGTACTTCATCGTCGGCAACAAAGGCGCCATGCACGCGCTGCGGATAGCCGGTGCCCGGCGGCAGGAACAGCATGTCGCCCTGGCCCAGCAGGCTCTCGGCGCCCATCTGGTCGAGGATGGTGCGCGAATCGATCTTGGACGAGACCTGGAATGCCACGCGCGTGGGGATATTGGCCTTGATCAGACCCGTGATCACATCGACCGACGGGCGCTGCGTGGCCAGGATCAGGTGGATGCCAGCGGCGCGCGCCTTCTGCGCCAGGCGCGCGATCAGTTCCTCGATCTTCTTGCCGGCGACCATCATCAGGTCGGCCAGCTCGTCGATCACCACCACGATCATGGGCAGGCGCGACAGCGGCTCGGGCGCGTCCGGCGTCAGCGAGAACGGGTTGGGCACCTTCTGCCCCGCGGCCTCGGCGGCGCGGATCTTCTGGTTGTAGCCGGCGAGGTTGCGCACGCCCAGCGCCGACATCAGCTTGTAGCGCTTTTCCATTTCGCCGACGCACCAGTTGAGAGCGTGCGCGGCCTGCTTCATGTCGGTGACCACCGGCGCCAGCAGGTGCGGAATGCCCTCGTAGACCGACAGCTCCAGCATCTTGGGGTCGATCATGATCAGGCGCACGTCTTCCGGCGTGGCCTTGTACAGCATCGACAGGATCATGGCGTTGACCGCCACCGACTTGCCCGAGCCAGTGGTGCCGGCCACCAGCAGGTGCGGCGCGCGCGCCAGGTCGGTCACCACCGGGTTGCCGGTGATGTCCTTGCCCATCGCCAGCACCAGCCGCGAATGGTGCGCCTGGAACGAGGCGGCGTTGACGATCTCGGCCAGCCGGATCATCTGCCGGCGCGCGTTGGGCAGCTCCAGCCCCATGCAGGTCTTGCCGGGGATGGTCTCGACCACGCGGATCGAGGTCACGCCCAGCGCGCGCGCCAGGTCCTTCATCAGCCCGACCACCTGCGCGCCGCGCACGCCCATGGCGGGCTCGACTTCGAAGCGGGTGATCACCGGGCCGGCGCCGGCGCCGACCACCGCGACCGGCACCTTGAACTCGGCCAGCCGCTGTTCGATCAGCTCGCCGGTTTCGCGCAGGCGTTCTTCCGACACCTGCTCGGCGCTGTCGACTTCGCACTCCAGCAAGTCCGCCGGCGGCAGGCGGTAGTCGACCACGGCACGCGGCTGCGGTGGAGCCGCCGGTGCGGGCGCGGGCGCGGGCGGCGTCGCGGCTGCCAGCGGCACGGTCCGCCCGACCACGGCGGGCAGCACGATGCGGGGCTTGGCGGGAGGCAGGCTGGCTGGCGTGACTTCGACGGGTGCCTGGGCTCCAGCGGATGTAGCAGGTTCGCCGGTATCGGCGGCTTCCACTGCATCGGGTGCATCGGCTACATCGGCCAGGTCGACGGCCGGCAAGTCCTCCGGCTGCACGGCTTCGCCAACCAGATCGTTGCCATCCATCAGGGCGCTTTCCGTGCCGGCCTCTTCGGCCGGGACCAGCGCCACGGCCTCGGGCTCGGGCTCGTTGCCCTCCTCCATCGCGGAACTTGCCACGGCGTGGGCCACGGCCTCGGCGTCGTGATCAGGCGCGCTGGCTTCGCGTTCCGGAGCGGTCTCGCCGGTGGTTTCCGGCTCCTCGGCCAACAGCGTTTCGGCTTCCACTTCGCTGAGGGCTTCCGCCGCGACGTCAGCGAGCGGCTGTGTCGCAAGCGGGTCGGGCTCTGCAACGTTTACGTCGATGGCCGGATCCGCGGCCGCTTCGGGCATGGCCACCGGCAAGGCGTCCGAGTCCGGGTCGGCCGACTGCACTGTCGCGCGCTTGCCCGCCAGGGCCTGCAACTCGGCGAGCAGGTCGAGAGCTTCCTGCCGCAGCGCGGCCAGCGATGGGGCATTGGCGTCCAGCGCAAGGGATTCGGCCGAGGCGGCGGTAACAGCGTCATCGACCGGAACGGGAGGAGTGGCGGGCGCCGCCAGCACGATCTCCGGTTCTGGCGCCGGCTCTGGCTCGGGTGCGGCGATTGCCTGCACTGGTGCGACGGCATCCCGTTCGACACTGGCGGGCGCCTGCGTGGCGACAGCGATCCCGGCCGCGGCGGCGACAGTGGCGGCGACAGTGGTGGTCGGCACCGCGGATCCCGGGGCGGGCTTCGCGGTCGCTTCCGGCAGCGTCGTGATCGCTGAACGGACCAGCGGCTGCGGCTGGCGGAACGGGCTGCTGACCACGGTGCCGCGCAGCGGCTGTGCCGGCCGCGCGGCCGG
>JABFVP010000565.1 GCA_013362725.1 Cupriavidus sp. | reverse complement strand
GCATCCGCGCCGAGCGCGCGCAGCTCGGACGCTGTCGGGAAGCGGCCCACCCAGACACCCGGCGCGATCGCGCTGGCCTGCGGCGCCCGCCGCGTCCACCAGCGTGACTTGAGGAACGCGCCCAGCAGGTAAGGCGCCAGCACCCAGCGCGCGGTCGGCGCCATGGTGCCGTCGCCATCCTTCTGGAACCATGCCGGCGCCGCCAGCGCGTAGATGCGCGCCACGCACGCCAGCGCCAGCGCGGCCCACAGCAGCAGGAACGCCAGCGTCACCGATGCGCCCACCGCCAGCAGCGCGCACAGCAGCGCCACCACCGCGCCCACGCCATAGCGGCGCGACAGCTGCCGCGTGCGCGCATCGGGCGCGCCGGCCGCGGCGGCGGGCAGCTGCATCGGCAGCAGATAAACGCACAGCCAGCCCACCAGCGCGCCGGTGGGCACGTCGATCAGGTGATGCTGCCACGTGGTCAGCACCGACACCCCGATCAGCGCAAACCAGCCGTGCAGCAGCCAGCGCCGGCCGCGGCGCAGGTGCGCCGCAAACGCGACCCACAGGATCACCAGCAGGCTGATATGCAGCGACGGCGCCTGGTTGAACGGCAGGTCGAAGCCGCCCAGCAGCGTGAACAGCTGGCCCGGCAGCCCGTCGGCATCGGGCCGCGCAAAGCCGAAGCGCAGCGGGAAGGCGATAAAGCACGCCACCGACACCAGTTGCGCCAGCACCAGCCGCTTCACGTGCGTCAGCAGCGCCGCGCGGCTGCGCCACAGGAAGAACGAGATGCCGTACAGCAGGTCGCTCGACCAGTACGGCACGATGGTCCAGGGCAGGAACGGAATGCCCCGCTCCCATTCGTAGTGGAACGACGGCACCTCGGCGCGCTGGCTCGCCAGCCAGTTGGCGAAGCCATAGCTGGAAAAGAACAACGCGCCGGCCAGCGCCAGCAGCAGGCACGCCAGGCCCCACGGCCGCCGCGGCTGCACCCCGGCGCGCGCCTGCGTCGGCACCGTGCTCATGCGCCGCGCCTGCGCGCCAGGCTGACGGTGAAGATGCCCCACGGGTCGATGCGCTGCGTGACCTTGTCGAAGCCGGCGGTCCGCACCAGTTCGTCCATCTCGGCCTGCGAGCGGCGCCGCATCACCCAGGCGGCGCCGGCGCGATGACTGGTCAGCGCGCGCGCGATGAATTCCAGCTGCGGATGCCAGGGCTGGCCGGTGTAGACCAGGTAGCCGCCCGGCGGCACCGCGCGCGCCAGCCCGTCGAGCGAGCGCAGCACCATGGCGTTGTCGGGAAACAGCTCGTACAGGCCGGACACCACCGCCAGCGTCGGCGCCGGCGCCAGCGCGGCCAGGCTGTCGCCGTCGAAGGCATCGCCCTGCTCGAAGCGGGCCACGCCCTGCAGGCCCTTGGCGGCGATCAGCGCGCGGCCCTGCTCGACGTTCAGCGCGCTGTAGTCGCGCAGCAGGATCGACTCGACCGCGGCCGCGCCGCCCTCCAGCGCGCCCAGCGCTTCCAGTACGTAGCGGCCATGGCCGGCGGCGATATCGACCATGCGCACCGGCATGCCGGCCGCGCGCAGGCGCCGCACGGCCTCGGCGATCAACGCCTCGGCGTGGAGCTTGCGCTGGCGGATGCCGCGCCAGCCGATCGCGTCGAGGTATTGCCGGTCGGCCAGCCGGCCCGCCGCGCCGCGGCCGGACGGCGTGTTGCGGTAAACGTAGTCGAGCGTCGAGCCCGAATCGAAGCCGGTCTGATGCCCCAGCCGCACCCCGTCCGACAGCATGCCGCCCAGCTTCAGGTTGGCCCGCGCCGCGCGCCAGTACCACGCGGCCAGCGCGCCCGGCGCCGACGCGAGCCGGTCCGCCTCCTCGCGGAACGGGCCGATCTGGTCGGCGTCGAGCAGCGAGCGCGGCGTCGACGGCGCGTCGAATTCGCGCAGGATAAAGCGGCGCGCGGCATCGACCGCCGGCTTGCGGTCGCGCTCGCCGAGGGTGTCGTGGTAGAAGCCGTCCAGCACGACGCGTTCCTTGGTGCGCGAGCCCAGGCGCTCGTAGAAGCGGTCCTGCGGCGCGCGGTGCACGACCCAGTCGGCGCCGGAGATCAGCAGCTGCGTCGGCACCGTGATCGCGGCCGCATCGGCGACGATGCGCTCGGCGGTCTGGTACAGGTCGAGCAGGATATTGACCGCGATCGCGCGTGTGATCAGCGGATCGTTGTCATAGCTGGCGATGCGCCCGGGATCGTGGGTCAGGAACTTTGCCTTGACGTAGCTGTTGACGAAGAACTTGCCGCGCAGGCGCTGCATCAGCCTCAGCCCCGGCCGCGCGAACGGCAAGTACAGCTTGACCTTGAACGCCGGCGACGCCAGCACCAGCGCGCGGATCGGCGGCGCGTAGTCGTGCACCCAGGTCGCGGCCAGCACCGCGCCCACGCTCTGCGCGACCACCGCGGTGCGCTCCAGCGGGATGCCGTGGACGTCGGCGATATGCGCGGTGAAGGTCTGGATGTCCCGCACCGAATCGGCCAGGCTGGGGCTGTAGCCGCGTTCGCCGGGCGAATTGCCGTGGCCGCGCGCGTCCCAGGCAAAGATGTCGTAGCCGGGCAGGTTGAGTTCGTCGGCCAGGTGGGCGACCCGGCCGGAATGCTCGTGGCCGCGGTGGAACAGCAGCACGGCGCCACGCGCCGGCCCTTCCACCGCGGGCCAGTGGCGATAGAACAGCGCCTGGCCGTCGTGGGTCTCGAATTGCCGCTGCAGCGGCTGGCGGGAAGACGGTCGGTCCATCGCGCTACTCCGCAAGGCGGGAGTGGGCCTCGGCGATGCCGCGGCGCACCCGGTTGGCCATCGTGAACAACGACAACAGCGACAGCAGCAGCCACAGCCAGCTGGCGGCCGCGCCGAAACCCAGCCCCAGGCCGGCCCACAGCGCGATCGCGCCGAGCGCGAAGGCGCGGTCGCTCTTGCCGAGCGGGCCGTCGTAGCGCCGGCTGGCGCCGGCCAGCGGCCCGATCAGTCCGGCGGCCTCGACCAGCAGCGCCAGCAGCGCGAAGGTGCCGACCTGCCCCAGGCTGAAACCGGGCAGCGCGGCCAGCGGCAGGATCAGCGCCAGGTCCGAGACCATGTCACCGAGCTCGTTCAGGTAGGCGCCCAGCACGCTCTGCTGGCCATGCTCGCGCGCCAGCATGCCGTCGATGGCATTGAGCGCCATGCGCCCGAACAACCACAGCGGAAACAGCAGGAACAGCGCCGGGGTCTCGGCCACCTGCATGCCCAGCGTGGCCAGCACGCCGACCGCGAGCGATCCGGCGGCCGCAGCCAACGTGACCTGGTTGGCGGTTACGCCGCGTTGCGCCAGGTCTTGCACCACGGGGCGCAGCCAGGCCTGGAACATGGGTTTCAGTTCGTAGAGCGTCATCGCGCCGGCCTCCCTGCCGAGCAGATGCCGGAAGCGCGCCGCGCGGCGGCCGCGTCCGTCTTGTTCTTGGTTTTGGTCTGGCTCCTGCCCCGGCCGCTGCACCCCGCCCAGGGGCATGGCGGCAGTGCCTGGCTCGGCACTCTACCGCCAAGCCCGGACGATACCAGATGACGCCTGCGGCCTGAACCCCACTCGCTAGGCCGATGCGATGGTGCTGCGCACGGCGTCGCTCACCTGCGCCACCACGCCGTCGCGCCAGTCGTCGGCATCGCCGTAGAAGGCGCGCCACATCGCCTGGCGCACCAGCGCGCGCTGGTTCTCGTCGGCCTCGGGATGCCGGTGCAGCCAGTGGTCGCCACGCAGGGCGTCGAGCACCTCGCCCACCGGCAGCGTGCCGAACTCTAGCGCGATGCCGGCGTAGTCCACCGCCGGCAGGGTCTGCGGCACGGCGTGCCAGGCCAGCCCGGTCAGGTTGGCCGAGGTCGACGAGCCATCGTAGATCGAGGTCACGCGCTCGCCCCAGATCGCGCGCGTGCGCGTAACCGATGCGGGCGTGTCCGGGCCCATGTGGATGGGCTCGCCGTAGCCCCACGGGCCCAGGCCGGTATGGATGTCGATCCAGCGCAGCGCCGCGCGGCCGGCGCCGAAGCGCGCCAGGATCCGGCACAGCGTGTAGTTGCTCCAGGTGGCCTTGTCGCCGCCGTAGAACATGCCGGCCGGATCCTGGTACTGGCCGCTGCTGACCGCGGCCTGGTACCACGCCATGCCGCGCTCGGCCACCGTCTTCATCAGGCGCGCCTGGTCCGCCTCCGACGGCGGCCATTGCGACGGCAGCAGCAGCGGCGCGATTTCGGCATAGGCGGCGTTGTGCGGCAGCGGCTGCGAGAAATCCATGAAATTGCGGTTCAGGTCGACGTTGTCCTCGTTGACCCGGCGCAGGTGCGAGAAGCCATAAGGATTGACCGCATGCACCAGCAGCAGGCAGGCATCGGCGGCGGCGCAATCGGCAAGCAGCGCGGCGTCGTGCAGCAGCGCCGCCTGCGCCCCGGAGCCGGCAAAGCCCTCGGCGCCGTGCGTGCCGGAGGTCACCATGATGCAGCGCCCGGCCTCGGGCGCGCCGGCCAGCGCGACGTCGATCGCCAGCTCTTCGCCGGCGCTGCCGCGCCGGGTGGGATGCGGAAATTGCGCCAGCGCGGCGCCCGCGGCGCGGGCGGCGTCCAGGAAGGTCTGGCGCGCTTCGGCGTAGCTGCGAGAAAAATGGCTCATGGCGTCACCCGCGGATGCGATGCAGGCATTAGACGCCAATTCGGCGGCTCTCGCCAGTCGCCGCTAGAACAGCGAACCGGACTGGGGCCTGCCCGTCGCGGCGGGCGGCTCGGCCTCTGCCCCCCAGATGCCGGCCGACGTAAACGCCTGCGGATGCATCGCGATCCCGGCCGCGGCCAGCTGCCCCGCGGTCAGCACCAGGTGCCGCGCCAGCCAGTCATGCAGGCTGCGCAGGAAGCGGATGTTGTCGACGCTGGTGGATGCCGCGAGCAGCCGTTCCAGCTTGACGTGGGCGGTATAGACGTCGAGCAGGTTGGTCGCGCACAGCCGCGGCGGCGTCGACGGGCTGCGCTCGATCGCCAGGATGCGGCGCACCTGCGCCGGGGCGATGTCGCCGCTGCGCAGGTACTGTTCGTAGACGTCTTCCAGCGCCGGGAAGCGCACGGTCGGCTGCACGCGCGGCACCGCCGCCACCTTCTCCATGCGCAACACCAGGTAGCGGATCGCCGCGGCGCGTTCGGCCGCACGGGCCTGCGCC
>JABFVP010000547.1 GCA_013362725.1 Cupriavidus sp. | reverse complement strand
GCGGGGAGCGCCGTTCTTGTTGTGGTGATCAGGTCAGTCCGGAAGGAACTACGCAAAACCGGGCGTTCCAAACAGCACGCCGGTCGGACTGGAGCGGTGTGCGGATTATCGCAGCGCGCAAACCCAAGTCAAGACAAAGCGCCCCCGCCCGAAGGGGGAGCATCGCGGCGCGCCGGGGGGCGGCCTGAACCCGCCGGCATCGACACATTGACCGTGACTCGCCGACGCGGCTACAATGGCCGGCTTCGGAGCGTAGCGCAGCCTGGTAGCGCATCTGATTTGGGATCAGAGGGTCGTAGGTTCGAATCCTATCGCTCCGACCAGAAATACCCAAAGGAAACAACGGCCTGGATCGGAAGATCCGGGCCGTTTTTCTTTGTTGTCACCTTGTTTGCCGGCGCGCCCGCGCAGTGTGGCTACGGCATGCCGTGCGGCATGCGGCGCTTGCCCCCTCACCACGGGAACAGATCGGGCCAGATCACCGCGCCGGCGCACAGCATCAGAATCACGGCAGCCATTACCAGACCCCGCCCGGGGCCATGCTGGCTGGCTTCGACCTGGGGCATCCACGAAGATGCGGCCTCCGGCGGCGGCGCCATGGGCGGCGGAGCCGGCGCGCTGCCAGCGTGCGGGGCGGCGTTCGTCGCGAAATCGGCTTCGGCCAGCAGGAAGCCCATCGGCGTCGCCTGCTGGGTGGCGCCAATCGGCCGGAACAGCAGCTTGGACAGCGCCAGGCAGTCATCCAAAGCCACCTGCGGCCGGGGACGGAAGATATGCAGGTGCTCGCACAGGGTATCGAGCTTGTGGTTGGCGGCATTGAAATACTGGGACCAGCGCACCTGCCGCACCGAGCAGCGCCAGCGCTTGTGCTGGATACCGGGCAGCACTTTCTCCAGCATCCTGGCGTTGAAAGCGGCGCCGTGGGCCACCAGCACCTCGGCCTCGTCGACAATGGCGCGGATGGCGCCGAGGTCGAAGCGGCGTCCGCGCAGCATGTCGGCGGTCAGGCCGTGGGTATCGGTGGCCGCCGCGCTAATCGGCACGGTCGGCTCCTGCGAACCGTAGTACTCCGCCACTTCGCGCAGCAGGCCGCCGGCGCGCGGCGACACCTCGACCAGCAGCAAGCCGATGCTGACGGGCTCGTCGGCTGGCGTGAGGCCGGTGGTTTCGGTACTGACGATTGCGACCCGCATTGGCACTCCGGTGTGACTGTGCGCGGACATGCCTGCGCCAGCCGCTATGGTCGTTCCCCTCTAGCGTAGTGCGAGCGCGTTAATCGTCATATCAACCAGATGGGCTAAACGGTTCAGGCGGGGGGCTGCGCCTGCGCCACGCCGCGCCGGCGCTCCAGGTTGCAGTACACATCGGCCGCGACCAGCCCGAACAGCGCATGCGCGAACAGGCTCTCCCAGCCGCGCGCTTCGTCGAACCAGTTCATGTAGCGTCCCAGCACATAGAAGTTGACCAGGTAGACCACCACGCCGAATACGATCCCGACCACCGAGGCCAGGCCCAGGCTGGTATCGAGCCGGAACGACGACAAGATCAGCGCCAGCGCCGTCGCCAGGATGATCGACAGGGCAAAATGCACGGTCCCTGCGGCCAGCACGATGGTCCAGTTGAAGGCATCGGCCGACAGCGCCTCACGGCCCAGGATGATGGCCGCGACCATCTTCACGGTACCCCAGGCGCCCTGGTACAGCAGAAAGCGCGCGGTCAGCAGCTCCAGCACCATGTAGACCGCGCCCGCAATCAGCCCCGCCACCACCGCGGCGCGCCAGTCAGGGCGGCAGCGAACATAGCGGTGCGATCCCAGATGGAGTTCCATGGCAGTCTCCTTGCGAGATCCGGCCCGGCACGGCCGTACGCGTTAGTTTTAGCTCATATGGCTCAAATACCAAGCGGATGGCGAACAGCTTGCGCCTTTATCGCCATTTTGTTGCGTCGGGTCCTGGGCGGGTGCAACCGACTCTGCGGCAATGCTGCATCCGCGTACGTGATACAATGTCGAGGTAGCCCCCGGGGTGTCCGAGCATCCCTGTAACCGGGCGTTCTCACCAGCGCGCTCTCGCTAATGAACAGCAGCGAGCGCACAGCAGCCGCCGGCGCGGGCCATCCGCGACGACACCGAACTGGCGAACCACCGGGTACATCTGCCCGCCTGCTCCACGAAGCACACGGCCTCTCCGGCTGTCAGCGACCAGGTTTTCGCCCCAGCAATCCGCGCCCGCAGGGCGACACCGCTGACGCCGCCGATTGATCCGGTCATGCAGGCGCCAGCCGCCGCGGCATGCGCGCCCTGCCCCCGACCGCCTCGGCGCGATTGGCCGTATCGGCGCAAGGTGCCGCAGCCGGGCGACGTTGCGGGCGAACCGAACAGATTTTTTGAAAACGTAACCATGCAGCCTTCGCGGGTTGCCGAAAAGGAAGACAGATTGGCTAAGGAAGAACTCATTGAATTTGGCGGCGTGGTGTCGGAAGCCCTGCCTGACAACCGTTATCGTGTCACGCTGGAAAACGGCGTTGAAATCTGGGCATACGCTTCGGGCAAGATGCAGAAGCACCGCATCCGCATCCTGGCCGGCGACCGCGTGACCCTGGAAATGTCGCCCTACGACCTGACCAAGGGGCGCATCAACTTCCGCCACAAGTCCTGAGTTTCCCGACGGCGCCGATGGCAACGCATGCCATCGGCGCCGCCGCTGTATTGCGCCGACGCGCTGTCACGCCGATGACACCGCGCCCGGAGACACTTGCGGGCTACCTTGACCGGCAGCCCGCAGTTGTCTGCGCCGCGCTTGCGCCGGTCGGGCCGCTTCACCATACTCGAAGCACACTCATTGCCCCGTCCGACATGAACCTGATCCTGTGGCGCCATGCCGAAGCTGAAGACCTCCCCGACGCCCTCAGCCTTAGCCGTCATGCAGATCTGCAGCGCCCGCTGACGCGCCGCGGCCGCAAGCAGGCCGAGGTCTCGGCCAAATGGCTGCGCGCCCGCCTGCCCGCCGATACCCGCGTCCTGTGCAGCCCTGCCGTGCGCGCCCGCGAAACGGCGGCGGCGCTCACCGGCGACGCGCAAATCCTGGATGCGCTGGCCCCCGGTGCCGACGTCAGCGCCGTGCTCGCTGCGGTCGAATGGCCGGAGCGCCCCGAGCATGTGGTGGTGGTCGGCCATCAGCCCTGGATCGGCCGCGTCGCGAGCCTGCTGCTGGCGGGTACCGAAATGGACTGGAGCGTGCGCAAGGGCGGCGTCTGGTGGCTGACTGGCCGTACCCGCGAAAGCGAAGCCCAGACGGTGCTGCGCGCGGTCATCAACCCCGAATTCCTCTAAGTCCGGTAGGGGGACGGCACCCCCAACGTGCCCCTAAAGGCCTCCCGGACAAACCCGGCTGTCGAAGTCACGCAACCGTCATCGCCGGGTCACGGCATTGTCACCGGCCCTGACTACATTGCATCGCAACAGTTCCGTCACCAAAAGGACATACTGATGCGAGATCTGCCGACGCCTACCCAGCCGCTCTTCGACTCCCTGCCCAATGGCCTCGGCGGCCAGACGGCGCGGAGGCGTCTTCATCGCCCATCGGATACACCGGCACATGAGTCGCCTGTTCTCAGCGTGGCGTGGGCGCGCCACCAGGATGAAGTAGTCGAGGCCCAGCGCCTGCGCTACAAGGTCTTTGCCGAGGAAATGGGCGCGCGCCTGACGTCATCGGTGCCCGAACTGGACATCGACATGTTCGATGCCTACTGCGACCACCTGATCGTGCGCGACCTGGCCACGCTGCGCGTGGTCGGCACCTACCGCGTACTGCCGCCGCACCAGGCCAAGCGCCTGGGCTGCCTGTACGCCGAATCGGAATTCGACCTGGTGCGCCTGTCGCACCTGCGCCCGAAGATGCTGGAACTGGGCCGCTCGTGCGTGCACCGCGATTACCGCTCCGGCAGCGTCATCATGGCGCTGTGGGGCGGGCTGGGCGAGTACCTGCAGCGCTGGGGCATCGAGTCGATGCTGGGCTGCGCCAGCGTGCCGATGAGCGACGGCGGCCACTACGCGGCCAGCCTGCACCGGCTGTTCACCGAGCGCTCGCTGGCACCGATCGAGTACCACGCCTTCCCGCGCCTGCCGCTGCCGGTGGAAGACCTGAACCAGCAGCTGGCGGTCGAGCCGCCCGCGCTGATCAAGGGCTACCTGCGCCTGGGCGCGAAGATCTGCGGCCAGCCCGCCTGGGACCCGGATTTCAACGTGGCGGATTTCCTCACCCTGCTGCGCGTGAACGACATGAATCCGCGCTACGCCCGCCACTTCCTGGGCCTGAACAACGCCGCCTGAGCGGCGTTCCTCGCCCGAAAGCCCTTCCGGTCACGGCCGCCGCACGGGCGGCCGCTCCCCTTCCCTCTCAGTCGTAGACCACCTTGTAGCGCTTGCCGATGCGCTGCCATTCGTCGGCTTCCTGCGCCAGGCTGTATTCGATCAGCGGATTGGCCTCTATCCACGCCTTCGGCAGGCGCACAGTAAAGCCTTCGTCCAGCGCTTCGGCGAGCTGCGTGACGCGGATGTCCGGCAGCGCCACGTCCGAGCGGCGCCGGCACAGCACGAAGGCCAGGCGCAGGCTGAACAGCATGCGCCAGTCGACAAACTTGCCGCTGCCCGACAGCTTGCCAAGCTTGCCCGCATGGCCCAGCAGCAGCGTCGCCAGCCGCGCCTGGTCGGTCTTGGAAAAACCCGGCATGTCGGCATGCGTGGCGATGTAGGCGGAATGCTTGTGATAGCCGCTGTGCGAGATCGACATGCCGATCTCGTGCAGGCTGGCGGCCCAGCCCAGCAGCGCGAGGTTGTCCTCGCGCCGTTCATTGGCCGGGTCCGGGAATTGTGACAGCAGCGTCTGCGCGCTGCGCCGCACGCGGCTGGCCTGGGCGCGGTCGACACCATAGCGGCGCATGAACTGGTCCACCGTGACCGTGCGCATGTCCTCATGGTGGGTGCGTCCGAGCAGGTCGTACAGCACGCCCAGCCGCAGCGCGCCGTCGGTCACGTCCATGCGCTCGATATCGAGTTCGGCGAACACGCCCAGCATGATCGACAAACCGCCCGGCAGCACCGGGATGCGGTCCGGCTTGAGCCCGGTCAGCTTGACGCGGTTGGTGTTCTCGGCCTTGATCAGCGCGCGCTTCAGGCGTTCCAGCCCTTCGCGCGTGATGCCGTGCTCGGCATTGCTGTCGTTCATGCCGTTGAGCTCGATCAGCTCGGCCAGCGCACGCGCGGTGCCGGACGAGCCCACTGCCTGCTCCCAGCCCGCGGCGCGGTACTGGCGCACCAGCACCTGGATCTCGCGGCGCGCGGCCAGCTCGGCCTGCTTCATCGCGTAGTCGTCGACATTGCCGCTGGGGAAGAACTGGCGGCTGTGTGATACGCAGCCGATATACAGGCTTTCCATCAGCCTGGACTGGTAGCCGTTGCCGATAATGAATTCCGTCGAGCCGCCGCCGATATCGACTACCAGGCGGTTGCCCTGGCAGGCCGGCGCATCATGCGACGCGCCCAGGTAGATCAGCCGCGCTTCCTCGCGTCCGGCGATCACTTCGATCGGGAAGCCTAGCGCGCCTTCGGCCTCGATCAGGAATTCGGAGGCGTTCTTGGCCACGCGCAGCGTATTGGTGGCCACGGCGCGCACCTGCCCCGGCGCGAACTCGCGCAGGCGGTCGCCGAAGCGCCGCAGCGCATCGATGCCGCGCCGCCGCGCGGGCTGGTCCAGGTACTTGTCGGGGGTCAGCCCTGCCGCCAGTCGTACCGGCTCGCGCAGCGCGTCCACCTGGAAAATCTGGCTGGCGGGGCCATTGGCCGTCGGGGTTTCGTCCACCCGCCCGATCATCAGGCGGAAGCTGTTCGAGCCCATGTCGACGGCGGCCAGCAGGCGTGGAGTGTTGTTCATCGTGTGCTTGGAGGGCAAGTTCGCGTTGGCGTTGCGAAGCGCGGCAGGGACACGCTGGTGCCTGGGCCCGCCGCGATTCGCGCCCGGAGAAAATATGTCGTGGTCATGTCCGCATCATGACAAAATCAAACTGTCATGAAAGTGACACGATTCTATGAAAAAGTCGCCACATTACCAAAAGAAGGTCATGACCATGTCGACGACTCCGTCCAGTACGCTGCTCAATCGCGAACTGGGCATCCTGGAATTCAATGCCCGCGTGCTGGCGCAAGCGGCGGACCCGAAAGTCCCGCTGCTGGAGCGGCTCAAGTTCATCTGCATCGTGTCCAGCAACCTGGACGAGTTCTTTGAAATCCGCATGGCGGGCCTGAAGGAACAGATGCGCGACAATGCCTCGGGCCTGACGCCGGATGGCCTCTCCTTCCAGCAGACCTACCAGCTTGTCACCGAGCGCACGCAACGGCTTGTGGCCTCGCAGTATGACATGCTGCAGAACACCATTTTTCCACTACTTGAAAAAGAAGGGGTCTTTTTCCACCTGACCACCACCTGGACCGACGCCCAGCGTGAATGGGCGCGCGAGTTCTTCCAGCGCGAACTGGCGCCGGTGCTGACCCCGATCGCGCTTGATCCGGCCCACCCCTTCCCGCGCGTGCTCAACAAGAGCCTGAACTTCGTGGTCGAGCTGTCCGGCAAGGACGCCTTCGGGCGCGACGCCGACCTCGCCATCGTGCAGGCGCCGCGCGCGCTGCCGCGCGTGGTCAAGATGCCGGAGAAGCTGTCGGGCTACCCGTACGGCTTTGTCATGCTGTCGTCGTTCATGCAGGGCTTCGTGCACGAGTTGTTCCCCGCCATCGCCGTGCATGGCTGCTACCAGTTCCGCGTCACGCGCAACTCGGACCTGTTCGTCTCGGAAGACGACATCACCGACCTGCGCGAAGCGCTGCAGGGCGAACTGCCCGCACGCCATTTCGGCGACACGGTGCGGCTGGAAATCTCGTCCGATACGCCGGCCCCGCTGGCGCGCCGGCTGCTGCTGGAATCGGGGCTGGCCGAACACGACCTGTACCGCGTCTCCGGCCCGGTGAACCTGGTGCGGCTGATGCAGATCCCCGACATGGTTGACCGGCCGGGGCTCAAGTTTGCGCCGTATGTGCCGGCGCCGGTCAAGGCCTTCTCCGGCGGCGCGTCGATGTTCGACGTGATGCGCCAGCAGGACGTGCTGCTGCATCATCCGTACGAGAGCTTCAGCTCGGTGCTCGACCTGCTGCAGCTGGCCGCGGCCGACCCCAACGTGGTCGCGATCAAGCAGACGGTCTACCGCACCGGCAATGAATCGCTGGTGATGGAAGCGCTGATGACCGCGGCGCGCAACGGCAAGGAAGTGACAGTGGTGGTGGAACTGCTGGCACGCTTCGACGAGGAAACCAATATCAACTGGGCCGAGCGGCTCGAGTCCGCCGGCGCGCACGTGATCTACGGCGTGGTCGGGCACAAGTGCCATGCCAAGATGCTGCTGATCGTGCGGCGCGAGCCCACCGGGCCCAAGGCCAAGCAGGTCAAGCTGCGCCGCTACGCCCATCTGGGCACCGGCAACTACCATCCGCGCACGGCCCGGCTCTATACCGACTTCGGGCTGCTGACCGCCGACGAGGCCATCTGCGAAGACGTGCACCATGTATTCCAGCTGCTGACCGGCACCGCCGGCACGATCCGGCTGAATCACCTGTGGCAGTCGCCGTTCACCATGCAGAGCAACCTGGTCGATCATATCCGCGCCGAGGCGCGCAATGCGCGCGCGGGCAAGCCGGCGCGCATCATCGCCAAGATGAACGCACTGCTGGAGCCGTCGATCATCGACGAGCTGTACAAGGCCTCGCGCGCCGGCGTGAAGATCGACCTGATCGTGCGCGGCGTGTGCGCGCTGATGCCGGGCGTGCCAGGCATGTCAGAGAACATCTCGGTGCGATCGATCATCGGGCGCTTCCTCGAACACCACCGCGTCTATTACTTCCACGCCGCCGGCGAAGAGGTGCTCTATCTGTCTAGCGCCGACTGGATGGACCGCAACCTGTTCCGCCGCGTCGAAGTCGCGTTCCCGGTGCTGGACAAGGCGCTGAAGGCGCGCGTCATCAAGGAGAGCCTGCAGGTCCATCTGCGCGACAATGCCTCGGCGTGGCTCATGCAGTCGGACGGAAACTACGTGCGCTGCCAAACGCGCGCCAAGCATCAGCATGTCAGCCAGAACGACCTGCTGGTGATGTTCGGCGGCACGCCCTGAATGGCAGCGCGCAGGCAAAGAGAAACCCGCCGCGGCGGGTTTTTTTGTCGGGATTCAGGCTGCGCGCCGGGAGCTGTCCGGTGCCTGCGGCGTTACGGTCGGCCCCGCGCCCGGTACCGTGCTGTCCGCGCTGGCCGCAGCGGAACGCAGGCTGCGCTCAAGTGGAAACACCACGCGGAACACGCTGCCCCGGCCCTCTTCGCTGGTGACGCGCAGTTCGGCATGGTGGCGCGACAGCACATGCTTGACGATGGCCAGTCCAAGGCCGGTGCCGCCGGTGTCGCGCGAGCGGCTGCGGTCGACGCGGTAGAAGCGTTCGGTCAGCCGGGGAATATGCTCGGCCGCGATGCCCAGGCCGGTATCGGCCACCGAGAACACCGCGTGGCCGTCTTCCCAGGCCAGCCGCATGGTGATGCGACCGCCCTCGGGCGTGTAGCGCACCGCGTTCGACACCAGGTTGCCCAGCGCCGACATCAGCTCGGTCTCGGCGCCGCGCATGCCCACGGTCGGGTCGATCTCGGCCGCAACCTGGTGGCGGCCCTGCGACAGCGCCTCGGCATCGTGCAACAGGTGCGCCACCATCGCGCGGATCGGCACCACGTCGTGGCCCGGCGGCTGCGCGTCGCTTTCCAGCTTGGCCAGCGCCAGCAGGTCTTCGACGATGCTCTGCATGCGCACCGACTGCGCCAGCATCATGTCGATGTAGCGGCGCCGGTCTTCCTCGGACACCGGCAAGTCGCGCACGGTCTCGAGGAAACCCGTCATCACGGTCAGCGGTGTCTTCAGCTCGTGCGAGACATTGGCGACGAAGTCGCGGCGCATCGACTCGGTGTTTTCCAGCTTGGTGATGTCCTGCGTGATCACCAGCTTGCGGTTGTCGCCGTACGGCAGGATCTGCACCGCGATCGCGCTGTGCTTGTGCTCGCCCATGTCGCGCATCACCAGGGGGTCGTCGAACTGCTGGCGCGTCAGGTAGTGGACGAACTCGGGCCGGCGGATCAGGTGGGTAATGCGCTGGCGCACGTCGCGCCGCGCGTTCAGGCCGAAATGCTGCTCGGCGACATCGTTGCACCACTCGATCTGGTCGGCGTCATCGAGCATCAGCACGCCGTTGGGCGAGGCCTGGATCGCCTGGATAAAGCGGGTGTGCTGCTGCTCCACTTGCAGCACCTGGGTGCGCCAGCGCTTGACCAGCCGGTGCAGCCGGTAATACACCTCGCCCCACAGGCCCAGCGCGCTTGGGATCTCGCCGTAGACCGGAGCGTCCAGCACCTTCCACAGCCGGTTGATCTGGTACAGGTAGTAGAACAGCAGCCCGAGCAGCGACACGCAGGCCAGTGCCAGGGCCGGCACCGGGCCGGCAATCAGGTAGACGCCGGCGGACAGCACCAGCAGGCTGATCAGGATGGCCACGGAACGGGCCCAGATGACATTCATGCGCAGGGTTCAGGCTCGCAGCCAGCCGCGGAAGCGGCTGCCTGCAGGGTTGCGACGGAGTGTGCCACGATTTCGCCGCGCCCTGCCAGCGGCTTGAGCCCGTGCGGCGGCTCAGGCGCCAGGGGTGCGCGCCAGCCGGTAGCCGCTGCCGCGCACGGTTTCGATCATGTTGCTGTAGCCGCCAGGCGTCAGCGCCGCGCGCAGGCGCTTGATATGGACGTCGACGGTGCGCTCCTCGACAAAGACGTGGTCGCCCCAGACCTGGTCTAGCAATTGCGAACGGCTGTGCACGCGCTCCGGATGCGTCATCAGGAAGTGCAGCAGGCGGAACTCGGTGGGCCCGAGGTCCAGCTTGATCGGGCCGCTCTCGTCCTGGCCGGTCACGCGGTGCGTGGCCGGATCCAGCCGCAGCCCGTTGATCGCGACCACGTCGTCGGTCAGCTGCGGCGCGCGGCGGCGCAGCACGGCCTTGATCCGCGCCAGCAGCTCCTTGGGCGAGAACGGCTTGGTGACGTAGTCGTCGGCGCCGGCTTCCAGCCCCATCACCTTGTCCTGCTCCTCGCCGCGCGCGGTCAGCATGATGATGGGGATCTGGCGGGTGCGGTCGTTGGCGCGCAACTCCTTGGCGAAGTTCGCGCCTGACTTGCCCGGTAGCATCCAGTCGAGCAGCACCAGGTCGGGCAGCACATCGCTCATCAGCGACAGCGCCTGCTCGGCGTTATAGGCCCGGATCGGATAATGCCCCGCGTGCTGCAGGTTCACGGCGATCAGTTCGGCGATCGCCGGTTCGTCTTCGACAACGAGAATACTGCTTGGCATGTGTATGGTTCTCCGTGAACGGCCGACCTCAGCTCAGCGCTTCGCGCTCCATGTCCTCGCGCGAGACATGGCGGACGTCCGTCCCCTTGACAATGTAAATGATAAATTCTGCGATGTTCTTGGCGTGATCGCCGATGCGCTCGACAGCCTTGGCGATGAACAGGAAATCCAGCGCGACCGAGATCGTGCGCGGGTCTTCCATCATGTACGTAATCAGCTTGCGCACGAAGCCGCGGAATTCCTCGTCGATGGCCTTGTCGTCCTTGACGATGCGCGCCGCCGCGACCGTGTCGAGGCGGGCGAAGGCGTCGAGGGCCTGGCGCAGCAGCGCGATCGCCATCTCGCCCGACAGCTTGACCTCGGCGTAGTTGATGCTGTGCGCCGACGCGTCTTCCATGATGTGCTTGGTGCGCTTGGCGATCTTCTCGGCCTCGTCGCCGGCGCGCTCGAGGTTGGTGATGGTCTTGGAGATGGCCATCACCAGGCGCAGGTCGCGCGCGGTCGGCTGGCGCCGGGCGATGATGTTGCCGCAATCGGCATCGATCTCGACTTCCAGCGCATTGAGCTGGATCTCGCGGGCGATCACCTGGTCGGCGATCTCCGCGTCGAAGTCGGTCAGCGCGCGCATGGCAAGTTCGATCTGCGACTCCACCAGGCCGCCCATCTGCAGCAGCTTGGTGTTGATGGCGTTGAGGTCTGCGTCGAACTGGGTCGACAGGTGCTTGTCAGTCATGGGATTCTCCTGGGCGCTTATAAGGCGCTTATAAATATGCTAGTCCCTGCCCTGCCCGTCAGCCGAAGCGGCCGGTGATGTAGTCTTCCGTTTCCTTGCGGTGCGGCTTGATGAAGATCTTCTCGGTCTCGCCGAACTCGATCAGCTCGCCCAGGTACATGTAGGCGGTGTAGTCCGAGCAGCGCGCCGCCTGCTGCATGTTGTGCGTGACGATCACCACGGTGTACTCGTCCTTGAGCTCGGCGATCAGCTCTTCGATGCGGCCGGTGGAAATCGGGTCGAGCGCGGAGCACGGCTCGTCCAGCAGCAGCACTTCGGGGCGGATGGCGATGCCGCGCGCGATGCACAGGCGCTGCTGCTGGCCGCCGGACAGGCCGTAGCCCGACTGGTGCAGCTTGTCCTTGGCCTCGTTCCACAGCGCCGCCTTGGTCAGCGCCCATTCCACGCGGTCGTCCATTTCGGAGCGCGACAGCTTCTCGAACAAACGCACGCCGAAGGCGATGTTGTCATAGATCGACATCGGGAACGGCGTCGGCTTCTGGAACACCATGCCGACCTTGGCGCGCAGCAGCGCGATGTCCTGCTTGGCGGTCAGCAGGTTGTCGCCGTCCATGTTGATTTCGCCTTCGGCGCGCTGCTCCGGATAGAGCGCGTACATCTTGTTGAAGGTGCGCAGCAGCGTCGACTTGCCGCATCCCGACGGGCCGATGAAGGCCGTGACCTTGCGGTCCGGGATCGACATGTTGATGTTCTTCAGCGCATGGAACTGGCCGTAATAGAAGTTCAGGTTGCGCACGTCGATCTTGGCGCGAACCGAATCGGGAATGTCGATGACGGTGGAGGTCATTGCGTTTTCTCGCTTGCAGTCTGGGGCGGTCCGGATGACGGGCGCGCCGCTTATTTCTTGAACAGGATGCGTGCCAGGATATTCAGGGCCAGCACGCCGATCGTAATCAGGAACACACCCGCCCAGGCCAGTTGCTGCCATTCGGTGAACGGGCTCATGGCGAAGCGGAAGATCGTCACCGGCAGGTTGGCCATCGGCTTGTTCAGGTCGCTGGTCCAGAACTGGTTGGACAGCGCGGTGAACAGCAGCGGCGCGGTTTCGCCGGCAATACGGGCCACGGCCAGCAATACGCCGGTCACAATTCCCGCGTACGATGACTTCACCGTGATCGACAGCACCATCTTCCACTTGGGCGTGCCCAGGGCGAAGGCGGCCTCGCGCAGCGCGTTCGGCACCAGGTTCAGCATGTTTTCGGTGGTGCGCACCACGATCGGCACCTGCAGCAGCGCCAGCGCGCAGATGCCGGCCCAGCCCGAGAAGTGGCCCATGCGGGTCACCACCAGCGCGTAGACGAACAGGCCGATCACGATCGACGGCGCCGACAGCAGGATATCGTTGATAAAACGGATAAGGCTGGCCAGCGGCGAACTCTTGCCGTACTCGGCCAGGTAGATCCCCGCCAGGATGCCCAGCGGCGTGCCGAACAGCGTGGCCATGCCGACCATCACGAAGCTGCCGAAGATGGCATTGGCGAGGCCGCCACCGGCGGTATTGGGAGCCGGCGTCATCTGCGTGAACAGGTCCAGCGACAGCCCGCCAACGCCCAGCGTGA
This sequence comes from Cupriavidus sp., assembly GCA_013362725.1. Taxonomy (GTDB): domain Bacteria; phylum Pseudomonadota; class Gammaproteobacteria; order Burkholderiales; family Burkholderiaceae; genus Cupriavidus. The sequence continues at coordinate 3,792 of JABFVP010000547.1, read as the reverse complement.
CGGTGGTCCACAGGATCCACGCCAGCCAGAACAGGCCGAAGCCCATCGCCACCAGCGAGGCGGTCAGCGCGTACAGGTTGACGCGGCGGCGGCGGCCCTGCAGGCGCGCGCGCACGGCATCGGCATCGGGGCGGACGGCGGGGATCGATACGGAAGACATGGCCTGGCTCGCTTGGGTCATTTGGCTCATTTGGCGCCCTCATTCTTGGCCAGTCGCAGCAGCAACAGCTTGGACAGCGCCAGCACCACGAAGGTGATGAAGAACAGGATCAGGCCCAGCTCCATCAGCGCGGCGGTATGCAGGCCGGCGCCGGCTTCGGCGAATTCATTCGCGAGCGCCGAGGTGATGCTGTTGCCCGGCGAGAACAGCGAGGCGCTGTCCAGCAGGTTGGTGTTGCCGATCACGAAGGTGACGGCCATGGTCTCGCCCAGCGCGCGGCCCAGGCCGAGCATCACGCCGCCGATCACGCCGGCGCGGGTGTAGGGCAGCACCACGTTCCACATGACTTCCCAGGTGGTGCAGCCCACGCCGTAGGCGGATTCCTTCAGCAGCACCGGGGTGACTTCGAACACGTCGCGCATCACCGAGGCGATGTACGGGATGATCATGATTGCGAGGATCACGCCCGCGCACAGCAGGCCGATGCCCAGCGGCGCGCCCTGGAACAGCTTGCCGATCAGCGGCAGCTGGCCCACCGTGGCCGCCAGCGGCTTCTGGAAATACTCGCCGAAGATCGGCGCGAACACGAGCAGGCCCCACATGCCGTAGACGATCGACGGCACCGCTGCCAGCAGCTCGATGGCGGTGCCGAGCGGGCGGCGCAGCCAGGCCGGCGACAGCTCGGTCAGGAACAGGGCGATGCCGAAGCTGACCGGCACCGCGATGATCAGTGCGATCAGCGAGGTCACGATGGTGCCGTAGATGGGCACCAGCGCACCATAGACATCGGCGGGAGGATCCCACTCCGCGGACCACAGGAAGCGCGCGCCGAAGGTCTCGATCGAGGGCCAGGCGCTGATCGCGAGCGAGACGATGATGCCGCCCAGCAGCAGCAGCGTCACGATCGCGGCGCCCCGCGTCAGGCCGCCGAAGAGGATGTCGCCCATGCGGCTCGGGGGCTGGACGTTGCGGGTGTCGGAGGGGATAGTCGCCATGTCGGAGAATTCAGGGTGGATCGCCGCTCCCGGCGGGCGGGAGCGGATGCCGGCCGCACGCGGACGCGGGGCCGGCGATGCCTTCAGATCAATACAGCGCCTTGCCCGAAGCGTCCTTCACGATGGTCTTCCAGGTCGTGCGGATCTGGTTGACCACGTTCTCCGGCAGCGGCACGTAGTCCAGGTCGGCAGCCATGCCGGTGCCGTTCTTGTAGGCCCAGTCGAAGAACTTCAGCACTTCCGCGCCCTGCGCCGGCTTGTCCTGGTTCTTGTGCACCAGGATGAAGGTGGCGCCGGCGATCGGCCAGGCATCCTTGCCCGGCTGGTTGGTCAGGATCTGGTAGTAGCTCTTGCTCCAGTCGGCGCCGGCGGCGGCCGCCTTGAAGGCGTCGTCACCCGGCTTGACCACGGCACCCGACGCGTTCTTCATGTTCAGGTGGGTCATCTTGTTCTGCTTGGCATAGGCATACTCGACGTAGCCGATGGCGCCGTTCAGGCGCTGCACGAAGGCGGCCACGCCCTCGTTGCCCTTGCCGCCGGTGCCGCCGCCCGGCCAGTTGACCGTGGTGCCCTCGCCCACCGAGCTCTTCCAGTCCGGGCTGACCTTGGACAGGTAGTTGGTGAAGATGAAGGTGGTGCCCGAACCGTCGGCACGGCGCACCGGCAGGATGTCCTGGCTCGGCAGCTTGGCTTGCGGGTTCAGCGCCTTGATGGCGGGATCATCCCACTTCTTGATCTTGCCCAGGTAGATGTTGGCCAGCACCTCGCCGGTGATGGTCAACTCGCCCGGCTTCACGCCTTGCAGGTTGATCACGGGAACCACGCCGCCGATCACGGTCGGGAACTGGACCAGGCCCTGCTTGTTCAGGTCCTCGTCCTTCAGCGGCGCGTCCGAGGCGCCGAAATCGACCGTCTTGGCGCCGATCTGCTTGATGCCGCCCGACGAGCCGATGGATTGATAGTTGACCTTGTTGCCCGTTGCCTTGTTATATGCGTCGGCCCACTTGGAATACACGGGCGCCGGGAAGGAAGCGCCTGCACCGGTAATTTCCGCCGCGAACGCAGTACCCGCCACCACCATCGAAACGATGCCTGCCACGGCAGTCTTGACCAGCTTCATATGTCCTCCAGAGAACATTGGTTGGGAATGACAAATTTTTGACAAGACGAACTTTATGCTGCCTGTATGACAATTCCGTGACATCTTCAAATCTTCTTGAAACTGGCCTGCAGCAAGGTAATGACGGGATACTCCCACGCTGTCCGTAGGCAAATATGACGGCGGTTAATTGCGAAGCCAGATAAAAAAACGCCGAGCTGGCCCGGCGTTTGGCTTTCTCTATGGGGTTTGTCAGGCACCCAGCGCGTCCGCCAGCTTCCTGGCCGCACGCTCTGCCATCTCGGCCTGCTCCGCCTCGACCATCACGCGCACTACGGGCTCGGTGCCGGAGGCACGGATCAGCACCCGGCCGCGGCCCTCCAGTTCCGGTTCCACCGCGGCACGGGCCGCCTGCAGGCCGGCATGGGTCTGCCAGTCGAAGCCCTTCTGCACGCGCACATTGATCAGCGTCTGCGGAAACAGCTTCACGCCGTCGAGCATTTGGGCCAGGGTCTTGCCGCTGCGGCGCAATGCGCTCAGCACCTGCAGCGCCGACACGATGCCGTCGCCGGTGCTGTGGCGATCGAGGCACAGCAGGTGGCCGGAGCCCTCGCCGCCCAGCGTCCACTTGCGCTTGTTCAGCTCCTCCAGCACATAGCGGTCGCCCACCTTGGCGCGCACGAAGTCGACGCCCTCGCGCTTGAGCGCAAGTTCCACCGCCATATTGGTCATCAGCGTGCCGACCGCCCCGGGTACCGCCTGCCCCGCGGCCCGGCGGTCGCGCACGATCAGATAAAGCAGTTCGTCGCCGTTGTAGAGCCGGCCATCGGCATCCACCACCTGCAGCCGGTCCGCGTCGCCATCGAAGGCCAGGCCCAGGTCCGCACCGTTGGCTCGGACCGCCTCGATCAGCTTTTCTGGCGCGGTGGCGCCGTAGCCGGCGTTGATATTGCGGCCGTTCGGCTGGTTGCCGATGGCCACCACGTCGGCGCCGAGTTCATGGAACACCGGCGGGGCAATGTGGTACGCCGCGCCATGGGCGCAGTCAACCACCAGCTTCAGGCCATGCAGGTCCTGCTCGTACGGGAAGGTGCTCTTGCAGAATTCGATATAGCGGCCGGCGGCATCGTCGATGCGGCGGGCTCGCCCGAGGTCGTCGGACGGGGCGCACACCATGGGCTCGTCGAGGGCTGCCTCGATCGCCGCTTCGACCGCATCGGGCAGCTTGTCGCCGCTGGCCGAGAAGAACTTGATGCCGTTGTCGTAGTAAGGGTTGTGGCTGGCCGAGATCACCACGCCGGCCGACAGCCGCAGCGCCCGCGTCAGGTAGGCGATGCCTGGGGTCGGCAGCGGGCCGGTCATCAGCACATGCACGCCCGCCGAGGTAAAGCCGGCTTCCAGCGCGGCTTCCAGCATGTAGCCCGAAATGCGCGTGTCCTTGCCGATCAGCACGGTCGGCTTGCCCTGCCCGGTCCTGGCGCCGTGCGCCAGCACCTTGCCCGCGGCATGGCCCAGCCGCATCACGAAGTCCGGCGTGA
>JABFVP010000110.1 GCA_013362725.1 Cupriavidus sp. | reverse complement strand
GCGCCCGGTACTCCGCCGACCCATGCAGGTCGCTGTTCAGCCGTCCCGCGTCGACCTTCACCCCGCGCGCCGCCTGCGCGGTGAAGATTGCCGACAGTGCCTGCTCCAGCGGCTGGCACCGGAACACGCTGTCCGCCGCACCGGTGACCGCGACGCGCACCGCGTTGCCGGTGCGCGCCACCAGCACGCCCACCAGCGCGAAGCGCGACGCCGGATTGGCAAACTTGGCGTAGGCGGCCTGGTCCGGTATCGGGAAGCGCACCGCGGTGATCAGCTCGTCGGCTTCGAGCGCGGTCTCGTAGAGGCCCTTGAAGAAGTCGTCGGCCGCGATGCTGCGGCGGTCGGTGACCACGGTCGCGCCCAGCCCCAGCACGCCGGCCGGGTAGTCCGCAGCGGGATCGTCATTGGCCAGCGCGCCGCCGATAGTGCCCATCGCGCGCACCTGCCGGTCGCCGATGCCGCCGGCTAGCGTCGCCAGCGCCGGGATGCGCTGGCGCACCTCGGCGTTGGCTTCCACGTCGGCATGGCGCGCGGCGGCGCCGATGACGATCTCCTTGCCGTCGACGCGGATCTCGGCCATGCCGGGAATGCGCGCCACGTCGACCAGCGTGGAAGGCGATGCCAGCCGCAGCTTCATCGCCGCCAGCAGGCTCTGGCCGCCGCCGAGGAACTTGGCGTCGGGATCGGCCTTGAGTTTTGCCACCGCCGCCTTGGCATCCGCGGCGCGTTCAAAGTTGAATGCGTACATGTCGGTTTCCTTTGCGGTGCGGTGGCTCAGGGTTGGGGTTGCGCAGCCTGGATCGCCTGCCACACGCGATGCGGCGTGGCGGGCATCTGCACGTCCTTCACGCCCAGCGGCGACAGCGCATCGACCAGCGCGTTGATGAATGCCGGCGGCGAGCCGATGGCGCCGGCCTCGCCGCAGCCTTTGACACCCAGCGGGTTGTGCGTGCACGGCGTGCCGCTGGCGGTCTCGACGGTGAAGTCGGGCAGGTCGCCGGCGCGCGGCATGGCGTAGTCCATGTACGAGCCGGTCAGCAACTGGCCGCTGTCGTTGTCGTAGACGCATTGCTCCAGCATGGCCTGGCCCAAGCCCTGGCCGATGCCGCCATGCACCTGGCCCTCGACGATCATCGGGTTGATGATGTTGCCGAAGTCGTCGACCGCGGTGAACTTGACCACCTGCGACGCGCCGGTGTCGGGGTCGACCTCCACCTCGCACACATAGGCGCCGGACGGGTAGGTGAAGTTGGTCGGGTCGTAGAACGCGTTTTCGTTCAGGCCCGGCTCGAGCTTGTCGAGCGGATAGTTGTGCGGCACGTAGGCGCTCAGTGCGACCTCGCCGAAGCTCTTGGTGCGGTCGGTGCCGGCCACGCGGAACACGCCGTTGCTGAACTCGATGTCGCTGTCCGACGCCTCCAGCAGGTGCGCTGCGATCTTCTTGGCCTTGGCCTCGATCTTGTCGAGCGCCTTGACGATGGCCGAGCCGCCCACCGCCAGCGAACGCGAGCCGTAGGTGCCCATGCCGAACGGCACGCGTCCGGTGTCGCCATGCACGATCTCGACCTGGTCGAGCTGCAGCCCGAGGCGGTCGGCCACCACTTGCGCGAAGGTAGTCTCGTGCCCCTGGCCGTGGCTGTGCGAGCCGGTGAAGACCGTCACCGTGCCGGTCGGGTGCACGCGGATCTCGCCCACCTCGAACAGGCCCGCGCGCGCGCCGAGCGCGCCGGCGATGTTGGAAGGCGCCAGGCCGCAGGCTTCGATGTAGCAGGAATAGCCGAGGCCGCGCAACTTGCCGCGCTGCTTCGCCTCGTCGCGCCGTGCCGGGAAGCCCTTGACGTCGGCCAGTTCCTGCGCGCGTGCCAGGCAGGGCTCGTAGTCGCCGGTGTCGTAGGTCAGGCCTACCGGAGTGGCGTACGGGAACTGGCGGATGAAGTTCTTGCGGCGCAGCTCGGCCGGATCGAGGTTCAGCTCGCGCGCGGCGGTCTCGACCAGGCGCTCGACCACGAAGGTCGCTTCGGGCCGCCCCGCGCCGCGGTAGGCATCGACCGGCGCGGTGTTGGTGAACACCGCCTTGACTTCCGCATAGATCGCCGGGGTGGCATATTGGCCGGCCAGCAGCGTCGCATAGAGGATGGTCGGCACGCTGCTGGCGAAGGTCGACAGGTAGGCGCCCATATTGGCCACCGTATGCACCCGCATCGCCAGGAACTTGCCGTCGGCGTCGAGCGCCAGTTCGGCCGTGGTGACGTGGTCGCGGCCATGCGCATCGGTCAGGAAGGATTCGCTACGATCCGCGGTCCACTTGACCGGCCGGCCGACCTTCTTCGAGGCCCACGTCAGCGCCACGTCCTCCGGATACAGGAAGATCTTGGAGCCGAACCCGCCGCCGACGTCGGGCGCGATGATGCGCAGCCGCGATTCCGGCAGCCCCAGCACGAACGCGCCCATCAGCAGGCGCTCGACATGCGGGTTCTGGCTGGCGACGTAGACGGTGTAGCTGTCGTCCTGGCGCGCATAGCTGGCGTTGACCGCGCGCGGCTCGATCGCGTTCGGGATCAGCCGGTTGTTGACGATCTCCAGCGTGGTCACGTGCGCGGCCTTGGCGAAGGCGGCGTCGGTGGCGGCCTTGTCGCCGTGGCCCCAGGTGTAGCAGGTGTTGGCCGGCACCTCGTCGTGCACCAGCGTCGATGCCGACGCGGCATCGGCGGCGCTGACCACGGCCGGCAGCTCTTCGTAGTCGACCTCGATCTGTTCGGCGGCGTCGCGCGCCTGCTGCAGGGTCTCGGCAATGACCAGTGCCACCTGGTCGCCGACGTGGCGCACCTTGTCGTGGGCGATCACCGGGTGCGGCGGCTCTTTCATCGGCGTGCCGTCGATGCTGTGGATCAGCCAGCCGCAGGGCAGGCCGCCGACCTTGTCGGCGGCGAGGTCGGCGCCGGTCAGCACGGCGATCACGCCGGGAGCGGCTTGCGCCGCGCTCTTGTCGATGGCGCGGATACGCGCGTGCGCGTGCGGCGAGCGCAGGAAGTACCCGTAGCTCTGTTGCGGCAGCACGATGTCGTCGGTGTACTGGCCGTTGCCGGTCAGGTAGCGATAGTCTTCCTTGCGCTTGACGGAGGCGCCCACCAGGCGCTGGTTTTCGGGTGCGTTCATGGCGGTCTCCCCTTATTCAGCGCTGGCCTGCATGCCCGCCTGGCCCTGCTGCACCGCGCGCACGATGTTGTGGTAGCCGGTGCAGCGGCACAGGTTGCCTTCCAGGTGCTTGCGGATGGTGGCGGCGTCGGCGCCGGGATGTTCCTGGACCAGTGCGGTGGCGCTCATCACCATGCCGGGTGTGCAGAAGCCGCATTGCAGCCCGTGGCATTCGCGGAACGCCTCCTGCATCGGGTGCAGGCCGTTGCCGGTCTTGTCCCCGGCGAGTCCTTCGATGGTGGTCACGTTGGCGCCATCCGCCTGCAGCGCCAGCAGGTTGCACGACTTCACCGCGCGGCCGTCCAGGTGGACCGTGCAGGCGCCGCATTGCGCGGTGTCGCAGCCGACGTGGGTGCCGGTAAGGCGCAGCTGTTCGCGCAGGAACTGGACCAGGAGGGTGTTGGGTTCTACCTGCGCGTCAACGGGCTTGCCGTTGACCGTCAGGCGGATCGGAATCGCCATGCTTGTCTCCATGTGGGGTGGACGCGCATGACCAATACCCAGATCCCCAAAAGCAAAGCGCGGGACTGGCCACGACGCGGTACTGCCGCTTAAGACGGCTATAGGACGGCTAATTCGTGATATTGGTGCTGCCGCTGCAACTGCTGTTGGTGCGCCAGCGAACCTTGCGGCCGGCGCATCGGCACGGCCGGCGAACGTTTGGCCGCGACAGGCTCTAACAGTTAATCACAAATCCCGCACAGGTGCCATGTGGTTTGCCCGCGCCCCGTTTGGGGCACGGCCCGCTAGAATGAGCCGCGCCACCGGCCCTGTCCCCTTACATGGAAGCCTTCTTCGACTGGCTGTTCGAAACCGTTGCCTTGCCCAAGGTAGGACTGCCCGCGATCTTCGTGGTCAGCCTGGTGTCGGCCACCTTGCTGCCGCTCGGCTCCGAGCCGGCCGTGTTCGGCTACGTCAAGCTCGATCCGCAGATGTTCTGGCCGGCGATCCTGGTGGCCACCGCCGGCAACACCGCCGGCGGCGCGATCGACTGGTGGCTGGGCTACGCCGCCAAGCTGGCGCTGGTGCGCTACCACAAGCGGCGCCGCGCGCGCGAGCACGAGGCCGAGCACATCGAGCACCGCGCCCACGCGCGCAAGCCGCCCAAGCCCAAGCTCGATGCGCGTTACTTCCGGTGGATGCGCCGGCTGGGCCCGCCTACGCTGCTGCTGTCGTGGCTGCCCGCTGTTGGTGATCCGTTGTGCACTCTGGCGGGCTGGTTGCGCCTGTCGTTCTGGCCCAGCCTGGCCTGGATGGCGGTCGGCAAGTTCCTGCGCTACCTGGCCATGACGGCCAGTCTGATGTGGATCCCGGACACTTTCTGGCAGAACATTGCTCACACGGTGAAGGCCTGGTTTTGATTCCGGTGCCTGCCAGCGCCCTTTTGCAGGGCGCATCCGGCGCCCCGGACAGGCGCTAATCCCTTGTTCCGACAAGGATTCCGTCATGTTGCGGTGCGGCGAAAGCAGGGCTTGCAGTACAATCGCCCTTTACTGAACGATTCGCGCACTGTCCCCGTGCGCAGCAGGAAGCGGTCCCCCCATGAACGCCCCACTCGTGCTCGACGCCAAGCTCGCCGCGCAGGACGCCCCGCCGCGCCTGCGTGAAATCCCCTATAACTACACGTCCTTCTCGGACCGCGAGATTGTCATCCGCCTGCTCGGCGAGGAAGCCTGGCGCATCCTGGACGAACTGCGCAGCGAGCGCCGCACCGGCCGCTCGGCGCGCATGCTGTACGAGGTGCTGGGCGATATCTGGGTGGTTCGCCGCAATCCCTACCTGCAGGACGACCTGCTGGAAAATCCCAAGCGCCGCCAGATGCTGGTGAGCGCGCTGCACCACCGGCTGAACGAGATCGAGAAGCGCCGCGCCGCCGACCGTGCCGAGCACGCCGAGCCCGCCGCAGAGGACCGCTCGCACCGCGTGGAGCAGCTGGTCGCCTTCGCCAAGCAGGCGATCGAGGACTTCAAGAACGAATTCGCCGCCGCCTACGACCTGCGCAAGCGCGCGCAGCGCGTGCTGGGCCGCGTCACGC
>JABFVP010000683.1 GCA_013362725.1 Cupriavidus sp. | reverse complement strand
CGCGGCCAAGGGCGGCGGCTCGGAGAACAAGTCCAAGTTCGTGATGCTGAACCCGTCCGACTCGATCGTCGACTGGGTGCTGAAGACCGTGCCGACCATGGGCGCCGGCTGGTGCCCGCCGGGCATGCTGGGCATCGGCATCGGCGGCACTGCCGAGAAGGCGATGGTGATGGCCAAGGAATCGCTGATGGAATCCATCGACATCCAGGACATCATCGCCCGCGGCCCCAAGGACTGGGTCGAGGAACTGCGCGTCGAGCTGTACGAGAAGGTCAACGCGCTCGGCATCGGCGCGCAGGGCCTGGGTGGCCTGGCCACCGTGCTCGACGTCAAGATCATGGCCTGCCCGACGCACGCCGCGTCCAAGCCGGTGGCGATGATCCCGAACTGCGCCGCCACCCGCCACGTGCACTTCACGCTGGACGGCAGCGGCCCGGCCAGGCTGGAAGCGCCGGACCTGTCGCAATGGCCGAAGGTGGAGTGGGCGCCGAACACCGAGACCTCCAAGCGCGTCGACCTGGACACGCTGACGCCGGAAGAAGTCGCCTCGTGGAAGCCGGGCCAGACCCTGCTGCTCAACGGCAAGATGCTGACCGGCCGCGACGCCGCGCACAAGCGCATCGCCGACATGCTGGCCAAGGGCGAGAAGCTGCCGGTGGACTTCAAGAACCGCGTGATCTACTACGTCGGCCCGGTCGATCCGGTGCGCGACGAGGCGGTCGGCCCGGCCGGCCCCACCACCGCCACGCGCATGGACAAGTTCACCGAGATGATGCTGGCCGAGACCGGCCTGATCTCGATGATCGGCAAGGCCGAGCGCGGCCCGGTGGCGATCGAGGCCATCAAGAAGCACAAGTCGGCCTACCTGATGGCCGTTGGCGGCGCCGCCTACCTGGTGGCCAAGGCGATCAAGCAGGCAAAGGTGGTCGGCTTCGAAGACCTGGGCATGGAAGCGATCTACGAGTTCGAGGTCAAGGACATGCCGGTGACGGTGGCCGTGGACAGCGAAGGCACGTCGGTGCACAAGACCGGCCCGGCGGAATGGCAGGCCAAGATCGGCAAGATTCCGGTCGCCGCGCTGTAATTCTCCGCTTTAGCCGACCGCAAGCAATGCTCCCCTCTCCCGCTTGCGGTAGAGGGGTTGGGGGAGAGGGCCGGCGCTGGCAAAGGCGACGGCCTTGACTTCGTCGAGGCTCCCGCCCTCACCCCCGGCCCCTCTCCCGCCTGGCGGGAGAGGGGAGAAAACCCTCCTCCTCCCCGTTCCGTGAACCCCGCACCCATCGGCGTCTTCGATTCCGGCCTCGGCGGCTTGTCGGTGCTGCGCGAGATCCGCGCCCTGCTGCCGCACGAGCCGCTGCTGTACCTTGCCGACTCGAAGTACGCGCCCTACGGCGAAAAACCCGAACGTTTTGTCGAAGCGCGCACGCTGCAGGCCTGCGAGTGGATGATCGGCCAGGGCTGCAAGGCGCTGGTGATCGCCTGCAACACCGCCACCGGCCATGCCGTGGCGTTGCTGCGCGAGCGGCTGCCGGTGCCGATCATCGGCGTCGAGCCCGGCCTGAAGCCCGCCGCAGCGGCCAGCCGCAGCAAGGTGGTGGGCGTGCTGGCGACCGCGAATACGCTCAAGAGCGCGAAATTCGCGCGGCTGCTGGCATCGCTGGATGGTGAAAGCCGCTTCCTGTGCCAGGCCGGACTGGGCCTGGTGACGCTGGTCGAGCAAGGCCAGACCGACGGGCCCGCCGTGCGCGAGCGCCTGGAGGCCTATCTCAGGCCGATGCTGGATGCCGGCGCCGATACCCTGGTGCTGGGCTGCACCCACTACCCCTTTCTGGAAAGCGCCATCCGCGCCATTGCCGGCGATCGGCTGGCGCTGGTCGATACCGGCAGCGCGGTCGCGCGCCAGCTGGCGCGCAAGCTCGACGAGCATGCGCTGGCCGCGCCGCCCGAGGCCGCGGGGCATGACCGCTTTGTCTCGACCAAGGATGCCGCGCATTTGCGCGCGATGGTGGCCGCGCTGCTGCAGCGGCAAGCCGATGCGGAGACCGTGGTGATCGAGCCGGCGCCGGCGTTCTGACCGGCGCCCTCGGTTACCCCTTTCGGTCAGCGCAGGAAGCCCAGCGGGCGGTGCTCGCGCACCTCGGGCTTGATCGCATGCTCCTGGCGCAGTTGCGCCAGGAATTCATCGGGCGTCAGCGCCTCGCCCAGCAGCACGCACTGGCGCTTGACCGTGGCAAAGTCGCCGGGGGTCAGGCAGTCCATCGCGGCCAGGTCCGCGCGCATGGCGTCCGTCAGGCCGGCGGCGTCGCCGTCGAGCGCCTCGTCGACAAACATCGCCACGCGCTGCGCCGGCTTGAGCGCCAGGAAGCGGATCTTGAACGAGAAGCGGCGCAGCGCGGCCTCGTCGATGCGGTCGAACAGGTTGGTGGTGCAGATAAAGATGCCGTTGAAGCGCTCCATGCCCTGCAGCATCTCGTTGACCTCGGAGATCTCATAGTTGCGCACCGCCTGCTGGCGGCTCTGCATGAAGCTGTCGGCCTCGTCCAGCAGCAGCACCGCGCCGTCCTCTTCGGCGCGCGCGAACATCGCGGCGATCTGCTGCTCGGTCTCGCCCACGTACTTGCTCATCAGGTCCGAGGCGCGCCGGATCATCAGCGGCAGGTCCAGCTCGGCCGCGATATGCTCGGCCAGCGCGGTCTTGCCGGTGCCGGGCGGGCCATAGAAGCACAGCGTGCCGCGCTGGCGCACGCGCAGCGCGTCGACGATCTTGACCACGTCGTAGCGGGTCTCGAGGTGCAGGTTCTCGAGCCGGTAGTGCGTGACCACCGGGCGCGCCTCGGCTTCCGGGCGCAGGCCCATGGCGCGGTCGGCATGTTCGAGCTGGCGCAGGATCAGCGCCTCCACAGGTTCTTCCACCGGGTCTTCCAGATTCGGCCGCGCCAGTTCGACAAAGCGCGCCGCCGACTGCACCTGCGCCGGCGTCAGCGTCTTGCGCCCGGCCAGCCCGGTGATAAAGGCGTCGCTGACATCGAGCCCGCCCAGGTGCTTGCGAATGATGTTCTCGCGCACCAGCGGCGGCGGAATCTTCAGCTCCAGGTGGAACTGGAAGCGGCGCAGGTAGGCCGGGTCGATCTGCCGGATCGAATTGGAGATCCAGATCACCGGCACCGGGTTCTGCTCGAGCGTCTGGTTGACCCAGGCCTTGCCGTTGACCGACGCGCGCGTGTCTTCCTGGCCGAACAGGCTCATCAGCTCGCGCGCGCTGCCCGGAAACACGTCTTCGACTTCATCGAACAGCAGCGCGGTATGGGCGCGGCCACGCAGGAACGCCTGCGACACCTGCAGCGAGCGGTAGCGGTCCTTGCCCGACAAGCTGTTGCCGTCGCGATCCAGGCAATCGACCTCATACAGCTCGCAGCCGGCCTCGCGCGCCAGCAGCCGCGCGAATTCGGTCTTGCCGGTGCCAGGCGGGCCGTAGATCAGCACATTGACGCCGCTGGCGTGCTGGCGCGTGGCATTGGCCAGCAGCGCGCGCAGGTAGCGGGCGTCGGTCTCCACGTGCGGATAGTCGGCGGTGGTCAGCGTGGGCGGCGCGGCCGGGCGGGTGAAGACCGCCATCATCTCGGCCTCGTTGGCGTAGTTGCCGAGCAGCACATGCAGCAGCCGGTCCGACAGCCGCATCAGGTCGCCCAGGTCGGTCACGCTGTTTTCCGGCAGCGGCTGCTCGATCAGGTTCAGCGTCTCCAGCCGCGAGCCCGGCCGTAGCGACGCCGCCACGTCGGCCGCGCCGGCGCCGGTCAGGCCGGCCAGGATCTGGAACGCCTCCTGGCTGTGCGCCACCTTGCAGTCGACCATCACCGCGCGCAGGTCGCGCTTGTACTTGGCCAGCGCCGCATACAGCAGCAGCTTGCGCTCATGGTCGGGCAGGTCCAGCACGTGGCTGAGCATGTCGATATTGCGCACCAGCAGCACGCGCTCGCCCTCGAGCCGCTGCGCGATGGCGGCGGCCGACGCGTCGAACACGGCGAACATGTCCTTGGCGTGGTGCTTGACGTACTCGTCGAGGTAATAGAACAGCGCGCTTTCGTCGAAGGCGCTGTTCCACTGGCCGTGGCGGTCGAGGAATTCTTCCGGGGTCAGGCGCGCCGCGCCCTTCCAGGCCGGCATGTCGGCGCAGCGCGCGGCCAGGAAGCGCTGCACGCGCAGCACCACGCCGTACGGCCACACCATCTCCTGGGCGCTGACGGTCAGGACATCGTTGATATTGCTGCGCAGGTTGAAGCGCGGGCCCAGCGCGCAGACCACGCGCAGCGCAAACTGCGCGCACATCCAGTCCAGCGCCGAGCTGGACGATGCGCCGGGCATGGAGCGCAGCAGCGTCGATCGGTCATCTTCAGCAAAACGTGTGAAGTCCATGAACGGGTCCCCGAGCGCGCGATGCGCAATGGCGGGCCGCGACAGGCGCACCGCCACGTCTGCAGTGTCTTTCTATGCTAGCGCGCTTTGCCGCCCTGCGGGCGCGCCCGTGCTAGGCCGGCGCCGGCCAGGGTGGCCTGGGGCACCGAGGCGCAGTACGGTGCGGCGCGGTGCGATGGCGTGCCAGCGCGCATGATGCAACCGTATTGCCCCTTCCCGGTTTGCCGCCGGGACTTGCCGGTATAACGCGCGCGGGCGGAAAATTCCAGTTGCGACGCACAAATCCCAACAAATAAGAATCATTATCGTTTATACTCAACAGCTGACACGCTGCCCCAGAGTGGCGCTCCCACGGCAACCCAGTTGAAGGAGCGTTTATCATGGAATTGCTGCTTAGCCTGCTGGTCGGTTGCGGCATCTCGCTGATCCTGTTCTACCGCAAGTGACGGCGCACGGCCGCCAAGGTGCCGCCGCCGGCAGACTTTTGTTGTTGACACATGTTCGACCAACGCTTCCTGAAGATTACGCTCGCCGTCCTGCTGTTCCACGTCGGCCTGCTTTACCTGATCCAGAGCGGCCTGGGCCGCAAGCTTACCGAGGCCGTGATCGCGCCGGAGATCGTTGCGCGCATCATTCCGCTCGAGCCTCCCAAGCAGGAGGCCCCGCCCGAGCCGCCCAAGCCGAAGCCCAAGCAGGAAACCCCGCCCAAGCAGGTCAAGGTGACCACGCCCAAGCCGACGCCGCCGCAGCCAAAGCCGGCGCCGCAGCCGGTCGCCGACCTGCCGCCGACGCCTTCGGCGCCTGAAGCGCCGCCGGCCC
>JABFVP010000036.1 GCA_013362725.1 Cupriavidus sp. | reverse complement strand
GTGCCGCTTCCTTGCGCTCGGCTTCTTCCCGCGCGGCCGCTTCGGCCCGGCGCTTCTTCTGCTCCAGCGCGATATCGGCGTCGTCCTCGACCTTGCTCTTCACTTGGGGCGGCGGCGGCGCCGGACGCGGCTGCACCACCGGCTCGGGCTCGGGCTGCGGCTGCGGCCGCGGCGGCGGGGGTGCGGTGGCGGCGGGGATTTCCTCCCACAGTTCGGCCTCGGCCCCGACCGGGGTGCTGCTCTGCCAGCTCACGCCGTAGTACAGCACCACGGCCAGCAGCAGGTGCATCAGCAGCGCGAGCAGGAAGGAACGCAGGGTTCCCCGCTCCTTGACCGGCTGGTAGGGATAGGCGGCGGCGGTCGTCATCAAGCGCAACGGCAATCGGATAGGTGCTTCAATACGTCAGGAGGTCTTGGACTTGACCATCAGGCCGACGCGCTTGACGCCGTCGGCTTTCAGAATCGACATCACGTCCAGCACCGCCTCGTACTTGACCGCGCGGTCGGCGGCGATCACCACCGGCTGGTCCGGGTTCTCGTTCTGGCGCTGGTGGACGAAGTCCAGCAGGCCCTGCTTGTCGAGCTTGCGTTCGAAGGCATTGCCGGCGCTGTCCTTGCCGCGCGCGGTGAGCTGGCCGCTCTCATGCACGGTGACGACGATCGGCGGCGCCTTCTGCTGCGGCGTGGCATTGGCCACAGTGGGCAGGTCGACGGTGGCGGGGCTGACGATCGGCGCGGCCACCATGAAGATGACCAGCAGCACGAGCATGACGTCGATATACGGCACGACGTTGATCTCGGCGCTGGCCCGGCGGCGCGAGCCGCCGCGGCGCTGAATGGCTGCCATTGCAGGACTCCTGGAAACGCCGGCCCGGGCTCACCGCCCGGACCGTGGATAGGGAATACGGTTAGCGGGTCTGGCGCTGCAGGATGTTCAGGAACTCTTCCATGAAGCTCTCGAACCGGATTGCCAGGCGATCGATTTCGGTGGCATAGCGGTTGTAGGCGATCACCGCGGGGATGGCCGCGAACAGGCCGATCGCCGTCGCCACCAGTGCTTCGGCGATGCCGGGCGCCACCGATGCGAGCGTCGCCTGCTGCACGTTCGACAGCCCGCGGAACGCGTTCATGATCCCCCACACCGTGCCGAACAGGCCGATATACGGGCTCACCGAACCCACCGAGGCCAGAAATGGCAAATGCGATTCGAGCACGTCCATCTCGCGCTGGTAGGCCGCGCGCATGGCGCGGCGGGCGGCGTCGAGCAGCGCGCCGGCCTCGTTGCCGCGTTCACGCGCCTTCAGGAACTCGCCCATGCCGGATTCGAAGATCCGCTCCAGCGCACCGGTGTTGTGGCGGTTGTTGACGGCGCTGTTATAGAGCGCCTGCAGATCGCCGCCGGCCCAGAAGTCGCGCTCGAAGCCTTCGGTCTGGGTGCGCGCCGAACGCACCGCCAGGTGCTTGCGGAAAATATAGGTCCACGAAAACAGCGACATGACGAGCAACAGCGCCATGACGGCCTGTGCCAGCACGCTGGCGTGGAGCACCAGCGTTACGATCGACATGTCTTGCGTGACGGTCACGGGATTCATCGTGCTGACTTGATGGTGGCTAGAACGGGGTCGGGGATCGGGGTCGGACGGAAAGTGCTTTTGTCGACGCAGCCAACGCGGATCGCGCCGGTTGCAAGCATCAGCTCGCCACGCCAGGCTTCCTGGGTGAACTGCACCGAAGCCGGGCCGACCCGGTCGATGCGCGTGCGGATCTCAAGTTGGTCGTCCAGCCGGGCGGGCGCATTGTAGTCCACCGCCGTACTGCGGACGATGAAGACCACGCCGGCCTGGTCGGCGAGCGCCTGCTGTTCGATGCCGAGCGAGCGCAGCCACTCGGTGCGGGCGCGCTCGAAGAACTTGAGGTAGTTGGCGTAGAACACTACGCCGCCTGCATCGGTGTCTTCCCAGTACACCCGCAGGGTCCAGACAAAGTTTGGCATGGCCGCGATTGTAACGGAGAGCGATACCCGTTTCGTGTAAACCCGCAGGACGAGTTTGCAACAGCAAGTTGCTGGCCAGGGCCGCGCCAGCCCTTGCCAGCGCTCGGCTGGCGGGTCCACGGCTTGCGGCGGGCGGCCGCCTCGCGCTACACTGCGCCCAACCATTCCACCTTGCGCGACTGGCGAAGTCA
The DNA here is from genome assembly GCA_013362725.1 of Cupriavidus sp. Classification (GTDB taxonomy): domain Bacteria; phylum Pseudomonadota; class Gammaproteobacteria; order Burkholderiales; family Burkholderiaceae; genus Cupriavidus. The sequence goes on along the minus strand of JABFVP010000036.1, from coordinate 3,071 downwards.
GTGGGCACTACCACGAGGAAGCGCAAGTTCTCTGGCGTGAAGTTTCCAAACGCCATGGCGTTGACGCGAGTCATGCCTGCCGCTCGCCTGGGCAGCGAATGGGAAGCAGGGTGCGCCCTGCGCCGACGGCCAAACCGCCGCCGGTGCCGGTCGCCGCTAGCCTTCCCCGCGCGCCCTACCCCCGATGCCTGCATCGGATTCCCTTTTTTCAGACGAGTTTCGCCATGTTCGAACGCAGCCGTTTTACGATCGACCAGATCGACCCCGAGGTCTTTGCCGCCATCCAGCAGGAAAACCAGCGCCAGGAAGACCACATCGAGCTGATCGCCTCCGAGAACTACACCTCGCCCGCGGTGATGGCCGCGCAGGGTTCGCAGCTCACCAACAAGTACGCCGAGGGCTATCCCGGCAAGCGCTACTACGGTGGTTGCGAGTACGTCGACATCGTCGAGCAGCTGGCCATCGACCGCGTCAAGCAACTGTTCGGCGCCGAAGCCGCCAACGTGCAGCCCAATTCGGGCTCGCAGGCCAACCAGGGCGTGTACTTCGCCGTGCTCAAGCCGGGCGACACCATCATGGGCATGAGCCTGGCCGAAGGCGGCCACCTGACCCACGGCATGGCGCTGAACATGAGCGGCAAGTGGTTCAACGTGGTCAGCTACGGCCTCAACGCCCAGGAAGACATCGACTACGACGCGCTCGAAAAGCTGGCGCAAGAGAAGAAGCCCAAGCTGATCATCGCCGGCGCCTCCGCCTTCGCGCTGCGCATCGACTTCGAGCGCATCGGCCGCGTCGCCAAGTCGATCGGCGCCTACTTCATGGTCGACATGGCCCACTACGCCGGCCTGATCGCCGCGGGCGTCTACCCGAACCCGGTGCCGCACGCCGACTTCGTCACCACCACCACCCACAAGAGCCTGCGCGGCCCGCGCGGCGGCGTGATCCTGATGAAGGCCGAGCACGAGAAGGCGATCAACTCGTCGATCTTCCCCGGCATCCAGGGCGGCCCGCTGATGCACGTGATCGCCGGCAAGGCGGTGGCGTTCAAGGAAGCGCTGACGCCGGAGTTCAAGGAATACCAGCAGCAGGTGGTGAAGAACGCCGCGGTGCTGGCCGAGACCCTGATCGCGCGCGGCCTGCGCATCGTCTCGGGCCGCACCGAGAGCCACGTGATGCTGGTCGACCTGCGCGCCAAGCACATCACCGGCAAGGAAGCCGAACGCATCCTGGGCGAGGCACACCTGACCGTGAACAAGAACGCGATTCCGAATGACCCGGAAAAGCCGTTCGTCACCTCCGGCATCCGCGTCGGCTCGCCGGCCATGACCACGCGCGGCTTCAAGGAAGAAGAAGCCCGCATCGTCGGCAACCTGATCGCCGACGTGCTGGACAACCCGCACGACGCCGCCAACATCGCCGCGGTGCGCGAGCAGGTGTCGGCCCTGACCAAGCGTTTCCCGGTCTACGGCTGACGCGACCAGGCCGCCCCATGCGCACGCGCAGGGCGGCCGGCAGCTCCGCGTTCCGCGTCACTCCGGCGCGGGCCGCGGGCCTCGCCAACCCGCCCCGCCGCCGCAGAACGACAACACGGACAAGGCGATGGGGTTCAACTGAAGGTGGTCCGGCATGAAATGCCCCTTTTGCGGTCATTCCAATACCCAGGTTCTCGACACCCGCATGTCGGAAGACGGCGATGCCGTGCGCCGGCGCCGCCGCTGCGAAGCCTGCGACCGCCGCTTCACCACCTATGAGCGGATCGAGCTGTTCTTCCCCGCCATCGTCAAGAAAAACGGCTCGCGCGTGGACTACGCCCGCGCCAAGCTGAAGGATTCGATGCGCCTGGCGTTGCGCAAGCGCCCGGTCTCGGCCGAAGCCATCGACGAAGCCATCACCCGCATCGAAGAAAAGCTGCTGGCGCTGGGCGAGAAGGAAATCCCCAGCAGCCAGGTCGGCGAACTGGTGATGCGCGAGCTGCGCAAGCTCGACAAGATCGCCTATATCCGCTTTGCCTCGGTCTACCGCAGCTTTGAAGACGTGTCCGAATTCTCGGACGTGCTGGCCGAAGTCACCGCCGGCAGCGGCAAGCGCTGACGCCCGCGTTTTCCGCTACCAGCACTGCGCCGACGCCACGCCGGCGCGCATCCCCGTGTTTCCCTGCAGCCCCAGGTGGTTGAGCGTGTAGCTGCCGCAATCGTCCCCCGCCTGCGCGCCGACCGGCGCCGCGGTCGCGGTATAGCTGGTGGCCGGATTGCCCGCCACCACCGTCAGTTGGTAGTACGCTTGGCCGCCTGACCGGATCTCCACCGGAAAGGCCGGCCCGGCATATCCCAGCGCGGCGGGCGTGCCGCCATAGACATTTTGCGTGCTGAACAGCCGCTCCTGGCGCGCCGCGAGATCCAGCAAGGCGGTCTTGGCGTCGGTGCGGCGCGACTTGCGTACATGCTCCGTGTAGGACGGATAGGCGATCGCGGCCAGGATCGCGGCGATCGCCACCGTGATCATCAGCTCGATCAGCGTGAAGCCAGCGGCGGCGCGCCGCGGCAGCGGGAAGGCAGGCAGGTTCATGGTCGTCAGCGCAGGCGGATCCAGTTGAGGCGGGCGCCGGCACCATTGGCGCCGGGGTTGATCTGGGTAATGGCCCCGCTGCCGCCGACGGTCTGCTGCACCAGGTAGGGCCGCTTCTTCGCCGTCACCACCGACGGCGTGCCGGTGCCGCTCAGGCCGATGCCGCTGACGATGCCGTTGTTCAGCAGCGGGAAGGTGCTGCTGTTGGTGCTGCTGAAGAACGACTGCGCGGCCGCGCCGCCCGAGCCCATCGACACGCCCATGGTGAAGCCCGACGGCACCTCGGCATTGCACGACAGCGCCTGCGACAGCGCCGAGCCGGGCGGGATGGTGGTGTTGACGATCACCATGCCGTACGCGATCACCGGGTTGTAGATCACCTGCTCGCGCGTGGCCGACGGCAGCGGCAGCTGCCAGCCGTACTTGTTGTTGCCGCTGGCGCAGGCGTTCGAGCCCTGCCAGCACACCTTGTTGGCGCTGACCGTGCGCACCGTCACCGTGCTGCC
>JABFVP010000677.1 GCA_013362725.1 Cupriavidus sp. | reverse complement strand
AGCACCACCGCCTCCAGCACCACCGCCTGCGCCAGCTCCTGCTCCTGCTCCTGCACCGGCACCTGCGCCTGCGCCTGCGCCTGCGCCTGCGCCCGCGCCCGCTCCGCCGCCAGAGCCGCCGCCGGCACCACTACCTCCAGCACCCGCGCCGCCTCCGCCTCCGGCACCGGCACCACCGGATCCGCTGCCACCAGCGCCCGATCCAGCCGCGCCTGCCGCGCCTGCGGCGCCTCCTGCCGCGGAGCCACCCGACGCACCGCCACCGGCGGTATCGGGGCCAGGACTTCCGCCGCTGCCCCCGATGCCACCATTGCCGCCGGTGCTGGCCACGGCCGCACCGGGCGGACTGGCAACCAGGGTGACGTCGCTCTTCACGATCGCGCTCTTGGCCGCCGCATTGCCGGACGCCTGCGCGGCAGACGACACGGCAGACGACACGGCCGGCGTCGAAGCGCCAGCGGTTACCGGCACATTGGCGCAAAGGACTTCGCCGAAGGGGTCGTAGCGATTGCACGGCGTCCCTCTGGCCGCCGGGCCGCCCGCTGCCACCGGTGCCGCTACCGACATCGGTATCGATGCTGGCATCGGTTCGCGGGGCGACGGCGTTGCCGCTGCCTGTCGCGTCATCGGCACCGCGCGGTCCACGCGCACGGGCACCCCTTGGCTCGCGCGCGGCGTGCCCGCGACGACGGGGGCTGCAAGACCCTGGCGAGGTCTCGCTTCACCGCGCGCTGCGACGGCGGTCGACGTGCTCCTTTCGCGCGTTGGTGCCGGGGGCCGCGCCTGGCGCGTCGGCGCCAGCGGCTGGCTCGCCGGCGCGGCGGAGGGTCCAGACGGCGCGATCTTCGGTGCGTCCGTCACCGGCTTCGCCTGCTGCGCTGCCAGTGCCGCTTCCGCTCCCGGTGCCACTGGCGCCGGTGCGACTGGCAACGATGACGCCGGTACGACTGGCGCCGGCGGTGCCGGTGCATCTGAAGCAACCTTTGCTGTCGACGCCGCGGGTTCCGCGCCCTGCTGTACCGGCGCCGCGTTCTCTTCCACCGGCATCGCGGGCACGGGCACTTCCGTCAACGTCGCCTGTGCCTGCGTCCTCGCCTGCTCACCGGCAGTTTGCTGCACCGCGAGCGCAAGCAGCGATTCCTGCGGCGGCTGTGCCTGCTCCTGTGCCTGCTCCGGCGCCTGCGCGGGAGGAACAGTTCGCGCCTCGTTCGATGCCGACGGCATCCAGGGCACCGGATCGCCGTGCTGCGGTTCGCCGGCAGGAGGCGCGGCCGCACCCGATGCACCGGGGCCCGACCATCGCTGCTCCCGCACCTCGACATTGCTGGCCTCTTCCCAGAATGCGACCGCTGCAGCCACCGCCAAGGCGACCGCCGACAACATCACGACGAATGCGTCCCTGTTCTTCGTCGCCTCCCAGCGGCCGAATGCGGGCGCCTGCGCGGTCACCGCCGCGACGGACGCCTTTCCAGCGTCGGACGGTCGTTGCACACCCGCTTTGTCGGCGATTGCGAAAGCGCTCGCATGGGGCGTTCTCGCAAACGTGCGCGCCGATGCATTGGCGTGCGTTCGTGCCGCCGCTTCCTGGTGCGTGAACCTTCGCGAAGGTGTTCCGGCCGCCGTTCTCGCGAAGGTCCGCACGCCGGCGTCCATCGCCGGCCTGTCCAGGCTCGGCCCCATGGCGGGCTCTTGCACGGTCCTTGCGGTGGCGGCGAGCGGTTCGGCAGGCCTTCCCGCGGCTATTTCAGTGGCCCAGGGCGTGGGCGCTTGGCGTTCCTCGAACGGAGCAGTGGCAAGTGCGGAAGTGCGGACTCCGCCGAACTTGCCGGCGCACCCTGTGCAATACCGGGCGCGGTCCCTGTTCGGGGTGTGGCATGCCTCGCAATACTTGGTCATGGTGATGGCCAGTGAGGTGCGGGTTCATTGAAGCGGCATGAACTCGGCGATGCCCACCAACAGGTTGACCACGAGCACGAAGGCCGCGAAATCCGTCAGCGATGCGCGATCCGCGAAGGCCCAACTGCGGCGTGGAGGGGGTTCGTCCTCTTCGCAACTCGCATAGAAGGCCGGCAGCTTGTGCGAACAGCCCTTGCAAAAGTGGGCACGCCCGAAATTGATCGTGTTGCAGACATCGCAGATGTCGGCGCTCGCCGTGTCGAATTTCAGCCTTGCCAGATCGACGAGGTTGCCGAAGGTCTCGGCGGTTTGCCCCGGCGCAGGATCGGATACCCAGGTGGCGGCACCTGCCTGATGAACGTGACTGTTGGGGACGAAATCCAGCAAGGCGTTGGGGCTCAGGGACATGGCGCACTCCGACAAGGAAAGAGAAGAGAAGCCGCATGCCGGCTAGCAGTATGGGAAAATTTCCCATGCAACGGCGCTAGTTATGGTCCTCCTTGCAGGGGGAAACATGTAAGACAAAAGCTTCTGTTCTTGTCCCGTTGGTAACGGGCAGTTAGCGTGGCTTCCGATCGAGGTGAAATCAGTTCCATGACCACCAAGCGCGCGACTTCGCGCAATGCCGGGAAGAGCCCTGCGGCGGCGCGCGTGCCGCGCGCGCAAATGGCGCAGACGCAGGAGGGCCGGCTCGGGCTGGTGCTCGGCGCCTGCGAGCGCGCGCTGCGTCCGCTGGTCAGGCTCGCGCTGGCCTTCGGCGTGAAGCATGCGCAGCTGGAGGACGTGCTGCGCGACGCGATGCTGGACGAGGCGCGGCGCGCATGGCGTACGCAGGGCATCGAACCCAACGTCAGCCAGCTGTCGGTGACTACCGGCCTGAACCGCAAGGCGCTGGCCAGCAGGGTGCGCGAAGCCCGCGACCCGTTGCCGCAAACCGAGACGTCGGCGGCATCGAAGACCCTGACGCTGTGGCTCCAGCTGTTTGCGGACGACCCGGCCCAGCACGCGCTGCCGATCATGTCGAGCGATGAATCCACCCCGTCCTTCGAAGCGGTGGCGCGGCACGCAAGCCGCGGCAACGTGCATCACCGCGCCATCCTGGACGAACTGGTGCGGCTGAACATGGCAACCGAGCAGGACGGCATGGCGCAACTCGCGGTGGAGAGCTTCGTGCCGGCGGGCGACCTGGAAGGCCTGCTGTCCTTCCTGGGCGACAACGCCCGCGACCACATGCTGGCCGGCGTCTCCAACACCGTCGGGGCCAAGGAGCCGATGCTGGAGCAGTCGGTGTTCGCAACCGGGATATCACTGCAGGAGTGCGAGCGCATTCACCGGCTGGCACGCGAGCGCTGGGCGGGCCTGCACCGGGACATGACCCGCGAGATGCGGCAGGCGTTCGAGGCCGCGGACTCGAAGGATTCGGGGCGCATTCGTATCGGCATCTATGCCTACCTGGAAGACGTGAAGGCCGAACAGGGTCTTGAGAAAGGTCCGCCCCGAGACCGCCGGACAGCGCCCGGCAAGACGCCTGCAGCCGCGCGCAAGCGCCAGGCGCCGCCGCTGCAGCAGCGTCCCAAGCGACGCTAGCATTCGACGCGCGCTGACAGCACTTGGAAGCGCGTGCCTACGAGGGGATGGGCCGCAAGGGCCACCTAATTGGCCCCAGCATCCGGCGCGACAACGGCAAGCATCCCGCGGCTGCCGGGCACGGTGCAAAAAGAAGGAGAAGCGCCATGGCCGATCTCGAAGTCAGCAGCAGCCCGCCGGACACCGCCGATGCGCAATCCGGTTCGTCGCGGCGAAACTTCATCCGGGGCGCGATTCTCTACGCGATGTTCGTCGGCACCGGCGTGAGCACGACCGGGTGCGGCGGCGGAGGGCATGACGGCGGCGGTGGCGGCGAAGGTCCCCCGCCCGACAATTCCGAGGTATTCCAGCACGGTGTTGCCAGCGGCGACCCGCTGGCCGACCGGGTGATCCTGTGGACACGCGTGACCGTTGCCAGCCCGGGCACGCTGACCGTGCGGTGGGAAGTCGCGAGCGATGCGAACTTCGGCGCCATCGTCGCGCGCGGCGAGACGAGCACCGGGCCCGACAAGGATTACACCGTCAAGGTCGACGTCACCGGCTTGCAGGCGGGCAGCATCTATTTCTACCGATTCCTCCTGCGCGGGCAGGTGTCGACCGCCGGCCGCACCAAGACCTTGCCGGTGGGCAACGTATCGCAGCTGCGCCTGGCCGCCCTGAGCTGCTCGAACTTCCCTGCGGGCTATTTCAACGTGTGCGCGGAAGTCGCCAAGCGCGACGACCTCGACGTGGCGCTGCACCTGGGCGACTACATCTACGAGTACGGGCTGGTGGGCTACGCGTCCCAGCTCGCCTTCGTGATCGACCGCGAATCGCAGCCACCGCACGAGTTGCTGACCCTGGACGACTACCGCCGGCGCCATGCCCAGTACCGCAGCGACGCGGACCTGCGCGCCATGCATGCCAAGCTGCCGGTGATCGCGGTGTGGGACGACCACGACGTGGCCGACAACGCCTGGTCGGGCGGCGCGGCGAACCACGACGAAGCCACCGAAGGCAGCTTCACGGCGCGGCGGGCCGCAGCCGTCCAGGCCTACCACGAGTGGCTGCCGACACGCCTGCCCGACCCGGCCGACCCGCTGAAGATCTATCGCTCCTTCGACTTCGGCAACCTCGCATCGCTGCACATGCTGGACACGCGGCTGATCGGACGCGACCAGCAGGTCACGCTGGACCAGTACCTCAGCGGCCTGGCGAACGCGCCGACCCGCCAGCTGATGGGCGCGACCCAGTCGGACTGGCTCACGGCGCGCATGGCCGCATCGGGCGCGACCTGGCAGGTGCTGGGGCAGCAGGTGCTGATGGCGCGCATGCACATTCCGCTGAGCGTGGCCAGTTCGATCACGCCGGAAACGCTGGCCGAATTCACCGCGGCCCTGGCCACGCCGGAGGCGGCGCGCACCGATTCGCAGCGCGCGCTGCTGGCCCAGCAACGGGTGCCCTACAACCTGGATGCGTGGGACGGCTATCCGGCCGCGCGCGAGACCGTGCTGGCGGCGGCCCGCACTCAGGGCAAGAACCTCATTTCGCTGGCCGGCGACACGCACAACATGTGGGGCGCGAACCTGACCGATGCGAGCGGCCAGCGCGTCGGCGTGGAGTTCGGAACCTCGTCCATCAGTTCGCCCGGTTTCGAGACGCGCCTGCCCCTGATCGCCGACACCGTCCTCGCCGACGCCTTCCTGAAGATGGTGGCCGACCTGCGCTTCGCCCAGACCAGCAAGCGCGGCTACGTGGTGCTAACGCTGACCCCGGCCGAGGCCCGCGGCGACTGGATC
>JABFVP010000725.1 GCA_013362725.1 Cupriavidus sp. | reverse complement strand
TTTCGCGCCGGGTGAGCGGGGCATGCGGCTTCCTGTGCAAGGGATCACCGCCACATGATATGCGCTGCGGCTGTCGCAACTTGCATGCAACGCGCGCCGGATGTCTGCCTACAATGCAAGGACCGTGTCGCCCTCAGACACGAACCGGAGGCGAGCATGAGCGATGTAACAAGCGAGTTCAGGCCCCTGGATCCGGGCCGCATCAACCTGATGGATCCGCTCGAAGTGCAGTACTGGTGCAGGGAACTGGGCTGCAGCACCAGCGACCTGGAAAACGCCGTCGACCACGCCGGCGATCATATCTCGGAGGTGCGCGCGCAAATGGAACGGCAGCACGCGGGCGCGCGCTCCGGCTGACATCCCCCCTGGCAGGGATGCCAGCGCGCAGCGTGCTGCCCGCCCTGGCGTCCTAGCCCCCCAGGTTGAGCGCCTTGGGCAGCCGGATCTGGATGAACTCGCTGTCATCCGGCATCTTGCTGCCGACATGCCGCCCCACGCTGAACGGGAAGTTGTTGTCATCGATTACCAGCAGCGTGGTCGCGTCCAGCACCAGCACGTCCTCGATGGTGTTGAACGGCATGCCGAACGGATCGCCCAGCGCCACGTCGCCCGGGGCACCGCCGGCGCTGATGCCGGCCGGGTCGCGCAGCGCCCTCAGAGTGGCCAGTTCGGCCTTGGCGACGTAGGCGCCCGGCTTGCCCAGCGTCACCTGGAACAGCTTCTTGAAGCCGTTCGGGTCGCCCTGCGAGCCGTCGCGCTCGATGACAATGCCTTCGCCGGCATTAAACAGGATGAAATCGCCGATATTGGTGCCCTTGTCGTCGAGCCGGTACTTGTATTGCACCCCGGTGTACCGGCGCGTGGCGATATCGAACTCCGAGATCAGCAGCGTCTTGCCGTCGTGGCCTGCCAGCGGCAGTTCCAGCAGCGGATAGAGCCTCTTGCCGTCCGGGCTGATCGCCATGCCCTCGAAGCCGCCCGAGCGCTTCGCGCGCATGGGGTTAGATGTCGCGGTCGCGCGGTACGGCCAGTACAGGCCCGCCATCCACGGCGTGTTGGCGCCGGCCTCGTCCTGCATGTTGGTGCCGTCGTCGCTGTTGGCCGCGTCGCCATAGATCGGGAAGTCGCCGAACAGGTACACCGTGCGGATCGCCGGGAACTTCTCCTGCACGCGCAGCAGCGTGCGGAAATCGAAGCTCTGGATATCGGCGCGCCGGGCCATGCCGGCGGTGATGATCACGCCGGCCAGCGTGTCGGCCATCTGCTCCGCCCCGACGGTGCGGTCCTTGTAGACGTTGCCCTTGCCGTCCTTGTCGCTGCGCGGGTTGAGCTTGGTCTCCAGGTTGAAGCGCACCGCCTGCGCGTTCTTCACGCGCTGCGCCGCCTGCGGATGGCCCTGCCCAGCGCCCGTGCTGTAGTACGCGACATAGGCGCTGACCAGGTCGAACACGTCCTGCGCGCGCGGCACCACGTACGGGCTGGCGTAGCCCTTGCCGGCCGCCACCGCCGCCGACACCGGCGACAGCGCGGCATCGTTGCGCTGGCTCGGGCCGCGGAACAGCTTGTCGCAGATGTAGGTGGACTGGATCTGCGCCGCGGTCAGGTTCCTGATCAGCACTTCGTCGGCGGTGCCGTAGGGCGCGCCGTCGGCGCGGCGGCACTTGACCGATTCGATATAGGGATCGTGCTTGAGCACCGCGACGCCGTCGGCGGTGATGCCGACATCGGTCTCGAGCGTTGTCATCAGGTTGTCCAGCGCGGCCTCCATCGCCGGCAGGGTGTTCTCCGGGCGCAGGTCGCGCGCGCCGCGGTGGCCCTGGGCGTCGAATTTCGCGGCATCGATCAGGCCATCGGCGCTCAGGTAGTCGCCGGGCTTGCCATCGCCGTTGGCGTCGTAGGCGGCGACGGCCGCGTAGAGCAGGTCAGGCCGGTCCGAGATGATGCCGTTGACGCCGGCCTTCAGCAGCTCGGTCATCTTGGCGCTGTCGTTGACGGTCCAGGTCACCACGCTGTAGCCGGCGGCCTTGACCGAGGCCACGTCGAGCGTGTCGGACACCGCTGGCACCAGCCCCGGCTGCGGATTGCTGCCGCGCGCATAGTGCGCGTCGGGGCTCGACTTGACGCCGTTGAGGTCGTACTTGAGCTGCACGTAGTACGGCGCGAACACCGGTGCACGTGTGCCGCCATGCGCGAAGGCATGCGCGCGCACCGCGTTCATGATGCGCACCGGCGTGGCCTCTTCATTGAACGGGTTCTGCGGCGAGCGGATCTCCTTGCCGGCGTTCTCGAAATCCGGCAGCGGGATCGGCGCTTCCAGCAGCACGCCGTTGGCGTCCGTATGCAGCAGGAACGGGCCGAACTCATCGCCGAACCACAGCGTGCCGTCGCTGCCGCGCTGCATGCTCTCGATATCGAAGTCGGCGCCGGTCAGCACGCGCTCGCTGGTGAACTGGTTCGCGATGGCGAACTTGACATGCCGGTTCGGGTCCTTCAGCTCGATAAAGCTGCGCACCGCTACGCTGCCCGCGCCGCCCGCCGCGGTCTTGAACGTGGGCGCCACCGTGTAGACGCGCAGGTGGAAGTCGGCCGAGTTCTCCAGCGAACCGTAGCCGTTGTCGGCCATCACCATGAAGCTGCCGTCCGGGTTGCGCAGCACCGCCGAGAAGCCCTGCACCGGCTGCGAAGCAAACGGCGCGGTCTGCCCGTTTAAGTCGCCGGTGACATAGCGCCCTGACTGCGGCCCGCTGGCGAAGGTGGCGGCAGGCAGCACGGCGCGGCCCACCAGCGTGGGGGAGGCGACCGCAGGGGAGCCGTTGCCGCTGTCGTTATCGTCGCCGCCGCATGCCGCCAGCAGCGATGCCGCCACCGCGGCGCTGGCCAGTGCCGCGCGGGTCCGGCGCGAAGGGAAGACGCTCAGGCGCATTGCAGGTTCCTGGAGTTTGGGCAATGCGCCATGGTGGTGTGCCGATATGTCGGCTTGATGTCGCTTGCGTGACAGCATGAGCGACACGCATCAATCGCCCACCGGCATGCAGCCCTTACCCGCGTTAAACGCAGTGCAGACCGGAATTCAGCAATGCCTTATTCGCCGGCGGGCAGTTTTGCTGCATGATTTCCGGCCCGGGCCGGACCCGGCACTCGAGACTGGGACAGATCGATAACACCACGTCGGAAAACAAGGGGTTTACCAACACGAGGACGCATCGACACATGAACACCAAGCTGCCGCTTTACACCCTCTGCGCCACCTTGCTCGCACCGGCCGCATGGGCCGGCAACGAACCGCACTGGAGCTACACCGGTCCCACCGGCACCAGCCACTGGGCCGAGCTCGACCAGGCCTACCAGACCTGCGCGCTGGGCAAGCACCAGTCGCCCATCGACATCCGCACCGGCAAGGCGCGCCGCGCCGACCTGAAGCCCATCGGCTTCGGCTACGCCGCGGCGCCCGGCACCGTGGTCAACAACGGCCATACCGTGCAGGTCAACCTGCCGGCGGCGGGACAGATCGAACTGGACGGCGTGCCGTACAAGCTGTTGCAGTTCCACTTCCACACGCCCAGCGAAGAGAAGGTCAACGGCAAGACCTATCCGCTGGTGGCACACCTGGTGCACCAGAATGCCGAAGGCAAGCTGGCGGTGGTTGCCGTGCTGTTCAAGTCGGGGCGCGAGAACGCAGCGCTCAAGCCGGTCTTCGTCAGCCTGCCGGCCCATGCCGGCGAATCGCGTGAACTGCCTGCGCCGCTGGACGTTGCGGCGCTGCTGCCGGCGCAGCAGGCCTACTGGTCCTTCACCGGTTCGCTGACGACGCCGCCATGCAGCGAGGACGTGCGCTGGCAGGTGCTGAAGACCCCGGTGGAAGTGTCGCCGGCACAATTGGCGGCGTTCCGAAAGCTCTATCCGATGAACGCGCGGCCGGTGCAGCCGCTGAATGGCAGGACGGTGCAGGCAAGCCGCTGAGGGACTACGGCCTAACGCAACACCAACGTGTTTCCAAAACCTGTTGGCGTACTCCCTCTCCCGCCTGCGGGAGAGGGTTGGGGAGAGGGCCAGAGCATCCACGCAGTGCGAACGCCTCGTGCTTGCCACACGCCGGCCCTCTCCCCCGCCCCTCTTCCGCAAGCGGAAGAGGGGAGCAAACCCTCAGCTTGCGAACACCCCGGTAGCGACCCTTCATCCCTTACCCCAATCCCCGCATCGCCAGCTCCCCACCCAGCACCAGCAACCCGCAAAAAAACAATTTGCGAAAGCGCTCCGCGCTGATCCGGTGGCGCAGCCACTGCCCCAGGAACATCCCGCCCAGCGCAGGGACCAGCGCCAGCGCCGACGCCCCAAGCACCGGCATATGCAGCAGCGCCCCGCCCAGCGCCAGGCTCACCGCCAGCGCGATGGTCGATACCGTGAACGACAGGCCCAGCGCCTGCACCAGGCCCTCCTTGTCCAGCCCCAGCCCCTGCAGGTAGGGCACGGCCGGAATCACGAACACGCCCGTGACCGCGGTGATGCCGCCCGTGACCAGCCCAATCAGCGGCCCGAGCCAGCGCTCCGCGCCGGCCGGCACCGTCAGCTTTACCGCGGCCAAACCCACCACCGCGTACAGCACCAGCGCGACGCCGAGCGCGGAAGTCGCGTGCGTCATCATGCCGGCGGGCACCAGTGCCGCGCACAGCCAGGTGCCGGCGCAGATCGCCGCCAGCATCGGCCACAGGCGCCGCACCAGCAGGCCGAACCGCGGGCCGCTGAACAGCTGCACCACGTTGGTCACCATCGACGGCGCCACCAGCAGCGCCGCGGCCTGCGCGGGCGGCATCACCAGCCCCAGCATGCCCACCGCGACCGTGGGCAGGCCCAGCCCCACCACGCCCTTGACGAAGCCCGCCAGCAGGAAGGTCAGGCCGATAAACGCGGCCTGCGTGCCAATCGATTCCATCGTCATCGCCGCGTCCTCAGTCCGCGTCGCGGTCGTGCACCGCGCGGCTGTCCGCGGGCGCCTGCTCGCGCGCATCGAGCCCGTAGTCGCGCAGCACCTGCGCCACGCGCAACCGGTAGCCGGCAAACACGCCGCCGCGTCCGGCGGCCTGCGCCTGGCGATGCGCCAGCGTATTGCGCCAGGCGATTACCGCGGCCTCGTCGCGGAAGAACGACAGCGACAGCAGCTTGTTGGGGTTGGTCAGGCTCTGGAAGCGCTCCACCGAGATAAATCCATCGATGGCCTCGAGCTGCGGGCGCAGGTGCGCGGCGATGTCGAGATAGGTGTCCTGCCGGCCCGGCGCGGGCTCGACTTC
>JABFVP010000307.1 GCA_013362725.1 Cupriavidus sp. | reverse complement strand
CCATCCAGTCCGGGTCGACCGCATAGCGCAGCCGCTCCTGCGGCTCGTGCCCGAATACCCACGCATTGCGCGTCAAGCCGACGCGTTGGAGCAGCTGCTGCACCTGCGGCGAGGCCTCGGCGCTGTCGGTGGCCAGCGTGACCACGCGCAGGTCCGGATGCTTCGCACGCAGCTTGCCGAGCGCGTCGAAGTTGCGCTTGCAATAGACGCAATCCAGGGACCAAACCACCAGCACGAAGGGCTTGCCCTGCTGGCTGGCGGCGATGCGCGCGGCGCTGGCGGATTCGAACACGGCAATGCGGTCGGCGGCATGGGCGGTGCCCAGCATCAGCGCGCATGCCGTAACGGTGGCAGCGGCAGCGGCCGCAAGCAGTTGGCGGCGCGCTCGCATCATGCGCCCTCCTGCCTGAGCGCGAACACCTGGAAGCCCTCGGCCTCGGTGCGCCATAGCACGTAGGCGCGGCCGGCGTGCTGCAGCAGGTGCGGCTGGTCGGAATCGCCTTCGGTACCGGCCAGCTTGCGCGTCTGCCAGGTCTTGCCGCCATCGTGCGACAGCATGGCGGAAAGCCGCGTCTGCTGGCCGTCGAACGATTTCCACACCACCGCGATGTCGCTGTCGTTCAGCGCGACGATATCGGCATGCTGGGCGCGCGGGTCATCGAGCGCGCGTTGCGCCTGCAGCTTGCCGTCGCGCCAGCGGCCCACCGACACCGTCGGCTTGCCTGCGCGCATGCTGAACCAGACCATGTGGACCGTACCGTCCGGCGCCACCGAAGCGCCGGGGCCGTGGTGCGGGCAGGCGTCGATGCGCCAGTCGTCGAAGGTGGCGCGCTGCATCGGCGCGGCCTTGCCGTCGGCGCCCAGCAGCGCCAGCGCGTGGTCGCGCGCGTTGGGCGGGAACACATGGCGCCACAGCGCCAGCATCCTGCCGTCGGGCGTGGGCGTCAGCGCGATGCGGCAGCATTCGCACGACTGGTCGGCGATCTTGTAGTCGCCCTGGAAGGTCTTGCCGTGGTCGCCCGACACCGCGTAGTAGATCGCGGCGCCGGCATACGGCTGCTTGCGCGCCTCGGCGGCGGCGACGTCGCGCTTGTCGATCCAGCTGACGAAGACGCGCCCGGCCGGGTCCACCGCGAGGGCATCGAAGCGGTGCGCGATCTGGTCGCGGTTGGCATGCACCGTCAGGGGCTCGGCAAAGGTCTTGCCGCCATCGCTGGAGCGCGCAAAGCGGATAAAGCCGGTCCACGGCGTGGGCAGCGGCTGGGTCCAGGTGATGTAGACCTGGCCGTCGGCTCCCGTGGCCACCTTGGGGCGGCTTTCATGATCGGCGGCGACCGGCTCCGGCGTGGCGTTGACATGCCGCGCCGCGCTGAAGCTGCGACCGTAGTCCGTCGACGAACGCACCGCGACATGCTGGCCGTCCTTGTAGGCAATCCACAGCCTGCCGTCGCGGTCGAAGGCGGCGCCGGTCCCGAGTTCGCTCATTTTCGGCTTGGCCTGGCTGCCGTGGCCGGCGTGAGTGTCATGTGCTTGCGCGACCGCGACGACGGGCGCCAGCGTGGCGCTGGCGATCAGTCCCGCAGCGAGCAGGCGCAAAGCACGGCGAGTGCCTGGCAGGGTTGGGGTCAGCGTGTTCACTGGCTCAGAAGGAAAGTTTCGCCTCGGCGTAGAACGTCCGGCCCGGGTACGGGTGGTAGACGTAATAGCGCTGGTCGGTGAGGTTGTCGATGCCAAGCCCGAGCCGCACATTGCGCGCGGGCTTGTAGGTCACCTTGACGTCGAAGGTCAGGAAGCTGCTGGTGCCGCCGAAGGTGTCGGGGTTGGTGTCCGAATTGTCGAGCGTATTGTACTGCCGGCCCGAATAGGTCATCGCCAGCGTGCCGGCCCACGCCGGCGTGAAGCGATAGGTGCCCGCCAGGTTGGCGCGCCACTTCGGGATGCGGTAGAAAGACTTGCCCACCGAGGCCGGGTTGTTGGCGTTCTCCAGCGTCTTCGAATGGTTGTAGGCACCGCTTGCCGTGACGTCGAAGCCGCGCACCAGCACGTCGCGCCCGTCATAGGCCAGTTCGACGCCGCGCGTGCGCACCCGGTCGACGTTCTGGAAGCTGGTGACGGTGGGGAATACCGTGGTGTTGGTCTGGCTGACCAGCGCATCGCGGATATCGTCCTCGTACAGCGAGACCCGGAAGTTCGACGCCTCCACCGAGCGCTCGAAGGTCAGGTCCTTCGAAAACGATCGTTCCGGCCGCAGGTTGGGATCGTTGTTGATCAGCGCGGTGCCGGTGATGCGGCCCTGGAACAGCTCGCTGACGGTGGGGTAACGATAGGCCTGGCCCAGCGACAGCCGGCCCAGCCAGTCCTGCCCGAAGGCTTTTTCCAGCGCCAGCTTGGGCGACCAGTTGGATTCGCTGCGCACCGGATAGCCGATGTCCACGCCGGGCTGGCTGCGGCTGCCGTCATAGGCGCGCCAGTGCTCGTAGCGCACGCCGGGGATCAGCTTCCAGTCCTCGGCGAAGTACCAGGCGTCCTGCGCATAGAGCGCCTGCGTCTCGGTCTTGCCGGCAAAGGCGTTGTTGAACGCGGTGATGGTGGCCGCGCGCCAGTTCGAGGTGTTGTAGGTGGTGTTGCTCAGCCGGTAGTTGTCATAGTGGTAGCCGAACGTGACCCAGTGCCCGCCCTGCAGCCGCTCGGGGCGGTAATCTGCTTTCAGGTCGAGCGTGCGCCAGCCGGTGCCGTCGCCATAGGTGACCGTACCCGGACCGTTGCCGACGGTGTTGGCGCTGCGGCTCACGTCCTTGCTGACGTCGAACAGCGACGCCACCCCGGAAAAATTCCAGCCAGTCTGGTTGCGCGTGCGCAGCGACAGCCCATAGAGCCAGCGCGCATCCTCGCCATTGCCGGGGGCAAAGGCATTGGCCGGAATCACGTACTGGTAGCCGCCGATGTTCACCGGGCCGCCGGACACCACGTTGCCACTGGCGTCGCGCAGGTAGCTGCCGGTGGCGTTGGAGCGGTCCTGCTGCCAGTAGGCGGCGGTGAACTGCGCCTGCAGCGTGCTGGTGATGTCGTAGCCGAGCTTGAGCTTGAGCTGGTCCTGCACCGTGTGCGTCACGCCCTCGCTGTTCACGCCCATCACCACGCGGTCGCGGCCGCTCTGGTCCTGGTCGAAATAGGCGCCCGAGACCGGCGTGTCCCCCGCGCCCGCGGGCCGGGTCGAGCGCGGCGCGGTATAGAAGCTGAGCGGCTGGCTCTTGCTGTCCTGCCGGTCCACGCTGACCAGCCACGAAAACGCGCCGACGCGGTCGCCCACGTAGGCGTTGGCATGCACTCCGTTGAAGTTATCGTGGGTGCCGTACAGGTTGAAGCGCTGCGTGAACAGCTGCACGCTGGCATCGCCTTCGAACTTCTCCGGCGTGCGCGTGGTGATCAGCACCGTCGCGCCCAGCGAATTGCCGGGATACAGCGCCGAATACGGGCCGTACAGCACGTCCATGCGCTCGATCTCGGCGGCGTTGACCAGCGACCAGCGCGGCGGGAAGCTGAAGTCCGAGCCCAGCAGGTTGGACAGCAGCAGGCCGTCCGCATAGACCAGCCCGCGCGCCGACTGGCGCGAGCTGGTGCTGCGCACCGAGATGATCGAATTCATATCGCCGATAAAGCGCTTGCGCACGGCCAGGTTGGGCGCGTACTTGAGCGCGTCCTCGGTGTTGACCACGTTGAAGTCCGCCATGCGCGTGCTGCTGATGCCATACGCCGGAGCCGGCGTGTTGGGCGGGATCGCCGGCACCTCGCCGCGTTCGGGGCGGGCCGATACCACCACTTCCTGCAGCGGCGCGGGCGCTTCCACGGGCGCGTCCACCGCCTGTGCGGCGGCCACGGCGGGGCCCATCAGCACTGCCGAAACGGCCAGTGCAATGCGATGTTTCTTCACGGAATACCTTGTTGTCGTCGTTGTGGGCTCGCCACGCCTGCGCAGCATCAGGCGCTCCTCCCGGACGTCCCCGATAGCGTACCCGATAGCGAGCGCTGACATTTTATGGGGCCGGAAGGCGCTGGCCGATGCGACATAGCGACGCGGCCAGCGTAACCCATCCGCATGAATCCGTGTTAACCCGCATATCCAATACGGGGCCGTGTCACTACATTGCCCCGACTGGCATCAAGCCAGCGTGATGCAGGGAGAGACTGTCGCGGCGCCCGCCGCGCACGGCGCCGAAGGAGCAACCGCCCCGGAAACTCTCAGGCAAAAGGACCGGCATCACCCGTCAGTGCACTCTGAAGAATGCCGGACGCCATCGTCCGCCCGGCATACCGAAGGAGCAAGCGCGCCCGCCCCCGCGGCAAGGCGTCGTGAATCTCTCAGGTCCAGAACAGAGGGGGCGTCCTCCACGCATGTCGCGTGCGGACTCCCACCCTTCGACGTTCCCGGATCCTGCAGATCATGAAGACAATCGCTGTCATCGGCGGTGGCATCACCGGTGTCACCACGGCCTACGCGCTGGCCCGGCGCGGATTCTCCGTCACGCTGTTCGAACGGCACCGCTATGCCGCCATGGAGACCTCGTTCGCCAACGGCGGGCAGCTCTCCGCCTCCAACGCCGAGGTCTGGACCCACTGGTCCACCATCGTCAAGGGAATGAAGTGGATGCTGCGCAACGATGCGCCGCTGCTGGTCAATCCCCGGCCCAGCTGGCACAAGCTGTCGTGGTTCGCCGAGTTCATCGCGTCGATTCCCCACTACCGCCGCAACACCATCGAGACCGCGCGCCTGGCGATCGCCGCGCGCGAGCACCTGTTTGCGTGGGCGGCGCAGGAAGGCATCGACTTCGACCTGAAGCGCGCCGGCATCCTGCATATCTACCGCGACCGCGCCGGCTTCGAGCATGCCGGCCGGGTCTCCGCGCTGCTGGCGCAAGGCGGGCTGGAGCGGCGCGCCGTGACCCCGCAGGAAATGCGGGCGATCGAGCCGACGCTGGCGGGCTCCTACTACGGCGGCTACTTCACCGAAAGCGATTCCACCGGCGACATCCACAAGTTCACCAGCGGCCTGGCCGCAGCCGCCGCGCGCCTGGACGTGCGCTGCCTGTATGGCCAGGACGTGCGCGCAGTGCAGACCGACGGCCGGCGCGCCACCATCACCGTGCAGGACGGCAACGACAGCACCGGTGTCACCTTCGACGGCGCCGTGATCTGCGCCGGCACCGCCAGCCGCGCACTGGCAGCAGGGCTGGGCGACCGCGTCAACATCTATCCGGTCAAGGGCTATTCGATCACGGTCAACCTGACCGACGACGCCAGCCGCGCCGCTGCGCC
>JABFVP010000096.1 GCA_013362725.1 Cupriavidus sp. | reverse complement strand
CGAGCTGATCTACATGGACAAGACCCTGATGGTGTTCGGCGACGCCAAGAAGGTGGTCGAGGACATGTTCAAGGCGGTCGACTAAGGCTGCACTGTCGCTGCGGCCCGCGCCCCCGGGCGCGGGCTTTCGTGGTTACGGAGCGATTCACCGCCCTGGCCCGCCGGCCCTGCCGGAACAAGGGCCGCCCTTGCTGCCCAACCGCAAGCGGCCCTGCCCGCCAGGCGTGCCTTGCAAGGCAGCCGTGGCGCGCTATACTGGCCTGCGAATACGCACGCTGGCTTGCCACTTGCGCCACGCCTGTGCCAACTCCTGCCCGCCGCTCCATGACCTTCAATCCGCACGACAGGAATCTGTCGGTCTTCCATCACCCCGTCCTGACTGTCCTTGTGGATGACAGCAAGTCCTTCATCGACAGCCTGGCGTTCCAGATGGATGCCGCGCGCGGGGTGATCACCTTCACCGATCCGCGCGAGGCGCTGCAGTGGATCCGCGAAGCCTACGCCACCCGCTTCCCGGGCTTCCTGCCGGTGCGCGTGACCCACGACGACCTGACCTTCCTGACCGAGCGCCGCACGGTCCAGCTCGACATCGACCGCATCTACCGCCAGATCCACGACGTCAACCGCTTCCTGCAGCCCGGCGTGGTGGTGGTCGACTATTCGATGCCGCAGATGGACGGCCTGGAATTCTGCCAGGCGCTGCAGGACCTGCCGTGCAAGACCATCCTGCTGACCGGCACCGCCGATGAAAGCATCGCGGTGCAGGGCTTCAACCACGGGCTGATCGACCGCTATGTGAAAAAGCACGACAGCAATATGGTGGAGCGGCTCGACCAGGAAATCGAGGCGATGCAGCAGGCGTATTTCGCCACGCTGTCGCGCACGCTGCGCGAGCTGCTGACGCGGCATTCGTTCTCGTTCCTGTCCGATCCGGCCATGACCGAGCGCGTGCGCCAGCTGACCGCGCGCTACGGCTTCGTCGAGTACTACCTGTACCCCAATCCCGCCGGCATCCTGCTGCTGACCGCGCAAGGACACGCCACGCTGATGGTGATCGAGACCCGCGCCGGGCTGATGACGCAGGTGGAGTCGGCCGAGGCCTACGATGCCCCCGCGGCGCTGATCGAAGGCCTGCGCGAAGGCAGGCTGGTGCCCTTCTTCTGGCCCGGCAACGGCATGTACACGCCGGCCTGCGTCGATTGGGAACAATACTGCCTGCCAGCCGAGCGCTGCGAAGGCAGGGAAGAATTCTTCTACGCGCTGTTCGACCTGCCGCGCCACCTGCTGCAGGAGCCGGTGGTCAGCCTGCAGAGCTTCCTGGCGGACTTCAGCCGCAACCCGGACGCACTGACGGGGCGCAAGCGCCCCTGACGCCACAGCACCGGTGCGCGGCCGGGTCAGTCAGCCTGCGGCGCGCGATTGGCGGCGCGCACCATGTCGAAGCGGAACAGCCGGCACTCGATATTGCCGTTGTAAAGCGGCGTGCGGCGCGATTCCTTCAGCCGCAGCCGGCGCGGAAAGCCCAGGTCGCCGGTGAACACCCACGCCTGCCAGCCCGCGAAATGCTGCTTCAGGGTGGTGGCAAAGGCGCTGGCAAACTGGTTGGCGGCGGCCTCTTCGACCTCATCGCGCGGCTGTTCGTCTTCCGGCGCGCGGCGCTGTCCGCGCACCGCGATACGCTCGCCATACGGCGGATTCATCAGCAGCAGGCCCGGCTCGTCAAACGGCGGCTGCACGAAGCGCGCGTCGACCTGCTTGGTGCGCGCCTCGCCCGGCAGGCCAGCGCGTTCCCAGTTGGCACGCGTGATCGCCAGCATGTCGGTGGAGATGTCGGAACCGACCACCTGCAGCTCATCGGCCGAGGCCAGCATGCGCGCGCGCTGCGCGTCCGACTTCAGCTTCTGCCAGGCCTTGGTGTCCATGCCCTTGAGCCATTCGAAGGCAAAGCTGCGGCTGCCGCCCGGCGCGATCCCCAGCGCCACCTGCGCGGCCTCGACCAGGAAGGTGCCGCTACCGCACATCGGGTCGTAAAAGGGCCGGAAAGTCTGGCCCGGCACCCAGCCCGCCAGGCGCAGGATGCCGGCCGCCAGGTTTTCCTTCAGCGGGGCCTCGCCCTTCTCGGTACGCCAGCCGCGCTTGAACAGCGGCTCGCCGCTGGTGTCGAGATACAGCGTGCAGTCGCGCTCGGTCAGGTGGGCGTAGATGCGGACATCCGGGCTGACGGTGTCGACGCTCGGCCGTGCGCCCAGCCGCTCGCGCATGGCATCGCAGACGCCATCCTTGACCCGCAGCGCGGTGAAATTGAGGCTGCGCAGCGGCGACTTGTGCGACGTAATGTCCACGCGCAGCGACTCGTCGGGTGAGAACCACTGCTCCCAGCGCACTCCGCGCGCCAGCGTGTAGATGTCGTCCTCGTGCCGGTAGCCGCGCGCGGCCACGCGCAGCAACACCCGGCTGGCAATGCGCGAATGCAGGTTGACCGCATAGGCGGCGGCCATCTCGCCCGAGAAATTGACGCCACCCGGCACTTCCTGGTGCACCGAAAACGGCGCCAGCGCGGCCATGCCCGGCATCGCTGCGATCTCGCGCAGCTCTTCGGCGAGCGCGCTCTCCAGGCCGCGCGGGCAAGGGGCAAAGAAGGCTTGGGTCATGAGAGGGATTCCTGCAAACAAAAACGTCCGCCGTGGCGGACGGGGATGTATCGGTAGCTTAGGTCAGCCCGCGGCCAGTGCGCGGTCGAGAAAATCGAGGCGGTCCTGGCCCCAGAACGGCTCGCCGTCGAACACGTACCACGGCGCGCCGAACACGCCGGCCGAGATCGCCTCCTGCGTGTTCTGGGCATAGGCGGCCTGCACCGACTGGGCCTCGCTGGCCTTGAGCAGGCCGGCGCCATCGAGGCCGGCCTCGTCGGCGATCTGCGCCAGCGTGGCGGCGTCGGCGATATTGCGCTGCTGTGCCCACACCGCCGCGCCTATTGCGCCGGTCAGTGCCATCGCGCGCGCGGTGCCGTGCGCCAGTTGCGCGGCAATGATCAGCTTGCTGGCGGCGTCGCCGGACACCGGGAAGAACGTCGGCTCGATGTTCAGCGGAATGTTCAGGAACGCGCTCCAGCGCCTGAGCTCGACCAGCCGGTACGCCTGCCGCTGCGGCGGGCGCTGCGCCAGCGGCAGCCCGCCGGAGACCGAGAACACCTTGCCCATGTCACACGGCTTCAGGCTCACCTGCGCGCCGTGGCGCGCGGCGATGTCGCTGAAACGGGCATGGCCCATGTAGACGTACGGCGATTGCGGCGTCAGGTAGTAGTCGATCAGCTTGCTCATTTTGGTTTCCGCGACGGAATAGGCAGCCATGTAAAGGCGAAATAAACGCGAAACGCGGCCAGCCTCAGAACGGCTTGACCACGACCAGGATCACCACCGCCAGCAGCACCAGCACCGGCAGCTCGTTGAACCAGCGATAGAACTTGTGCGAGCGCGCGTTGCGCCCTGCCTCGAACTTGCGCAGCAGCACGCCGCAGCCGTGGTGGTAGCCGATCAGCACCAGCACCAGCGCCAGCTTGGCATGCATCCACCCCTGCCCTGCGCCGCGGCCGATGCCGTAGCCCAGGTACAGCCACAGCCCGAACACCAGCGCCGGCACCGCCAGCATGGTCATGAAGCGGAACAGCTTGCGCGCCATCAGCAGCAGGCGCTGCGTGCTGGCGGCATCGGTTTCCATCGCCAGGTTGACGAAGATGCGCGGCAGGTAGAACAGGCCGGCGAACCACGAAACGACGAAGACGATATGCAGCGCTTTGACCCAGAGCATCGGCGGACAGAACTTGGCTTGCGGCGGTTATTGTTGTTGGCGGGCCAGCTTCAGGCGCGGATCTCGCCGTGCCCGAACACCACGTACTTGAGCGAGGTCAGCCCTTCCAGCCCGACCGGCCCGCGCGCATGCAGCTTGTCGTTGGAAATGCCGATCTCCGCGCCCAGGCCGTACTCGAAGCCATCGGCAAAGCGGGTCGAGGCATTGATCATCACGCTGGCCGAATCGACCTCGCGGATAAAGCGCATGCCCGCCGAGTAGTCCTCGGTGATGATCGAGTCGGTATGGTGGGAGCCGTATTCGTTGATATGCGCGATCGCTTCATCCAGGCCGGCGACGGTCTTGATGGCCAGGATCGGGGCCAGGTATTCCAGGCGCCAGTCCTCCTCGGTGGCATCGACCAGGCCGCTGAAGCCGGCGGCTTCCAGCGTGGCGCGGGTGGCCGGGCACACGCGCAGCTCGACGCCCTTCTGCTGGTAGATGCGGCACAGCGGCGGCAGCGCGGCGGCGGCGATGTCCCGCGACACCAGCAGCGTCTCCATGGTGTTGCACGGCGCGTAGCGCTGGGTCTTGGCGTTGTCGCAGACGCGCACGGCCTTGTCGAGGTCGGCCCCGGCATCGATATAGACGTGGCAGATGCCGTCCAGGTGCTTGATCATCGGCACCCGCGCCTCTTCCATCAGCCGCGCGATCAGGCTCTTGCCGCCGCGCGGCACGATCACGTCGACGTGCTCGGTCATGGTGATCAGCCTGCCGACCGCGGCGCGGTCGGTGGTCTCGATCACCTGCACCGCCTCGGACGGCAGGCCGGCCGCGGACAGGCCCTCGGCCACCAGCGCGGCCAGCGCGGTGTTGGATTCGATCGCCTCGGACCCGCCGCGCAGGATGGTGGCGTTGCCCGACTTCAGGCACAGCGCGGCGGCGTCGATGGTCACGTTGGGGCGCGACTCGTAAATGATGCCGATCACGCCCAGCGGCACGCGCATCTGGCCCACCTGGATGCCGGTCGGGCGGAACTTCATGTTCGAGATCTCGCCGATCGGGTCGGCCAGCGCGGCGATCTGCTCCAGGCCCGCGGCCATGGTGTCGATGGCCTTGTCCGACAGCGTCAGGCGGTCGACGAAGGCGGCGTCCTGGCCGTTCGCGCGGGCGCGCTCGACGTCGCGGGCGTTGACGGCCTTGAGCTTGTCGGCATCGCGGCGGATCGCCGCGGCAATGGTCAGCAGCGCGCGGTTCTTGTCGGCGGTGGAGGCACGCGCCATCGCGCGCGACGCGGCGCGGGCCTGGCGGCCGACGCGGTCCATGTATTGGTTGAGGTCGAACTCGGTCATGTCTGTGGCCCTGGGGATTGGCCGTCTGTGTGTGTTCCTCCCCTCTCCCGCGCGCGGGAGCGGGGTTGGGGGAGAGGGCCGGTGCATCAACGGGCGTTGTCGCCCTCACCACCGCCTGCCCTCTCCCCCGGCCCCTCTCCCGCAGGCGGGAGAGGGGAGCAAACCGTCGGGGATCCAACCC
>JABFVP010000057.1 GCA_013362725.1 Cupriavidus sp. | reverse complement strand
TCTTGTCATGGGGAAACTCCTTGTGAAGACCATGGCACGGAGCCATGCCAATGCCCGCGGATTCGCGGCGCGTGTCATAACGCCATCATTGTCGTCAAGATTGCCGTGCCGGATTGATTAGTGCAGCTTATAGGCTCTTTAAGCCTGCATGAAGTCTGGCGCCAGGGCGTGTCATGGCCGATTGGGCTTCGGTTGCGGCGAATTTTCATTCAATGAAAATCCGCCGCAAAAGTTTGACGGCGTTTCCGCCGGCTGCCTAACATCGCTCGCACAAGACCTTCATCAGGCGAAACAGTGCTGACGCCGACGGCGCGGTGCGAGGAGACAGCAATGCGGACGAAAGGACTGCGCCGGCTGGCGCTGGTGGTCGCGGTGTGTTGCCTGCCATGGGCGCATGCGGCAGGCGCTGCGGAATATCCGACACGGCCATTGCGGCTGGTGGTGCCGTTCACGCCCGGCGGCACCACCGATATCCTGGCGCGCGTGGTCGGTGCCCGGCTCGGCGAGGTGCTCGGACAGAGTGTCGTGGTGGAGAACCGTCCGGGGGCGGGCGGCAACCTCGGCGCGGAAGCAGTGGCGCGCGCCGCGCCCGACGGCTATACGCTGCTGATGGGTACGCTTGGCACGCAGGTGACCAACGCCTACCTGTATGCGCGCATGCCCTACGACGCGGCCAAGGACTTCGCGCCGGTGACGCTGGTCGCCAATTCGCCCAATGTGCTGCTGACCAATGCGTCGCAGCCGGTGCGATCGGTCGCGGACGTGATCGCGCTGGCCAGGAAGGCGCCGGGGCGCATCAACTACGCGTCGACCAGCACCGGCGGCTCGCCGCACCTGTCGGGCGAACTGCTTGTTAGCATGGCCGGCATCACGATGCAGCACGTGCCGTACAAGGGCGCGGCGCCCGCGATGACAGACTTGCTGGCCGGGCAGGTCGAGCTGATGTTCGACAACCTGCCGTCGGCGCTGGCACAGATCCGGGCGGGCAAGATCCGGGCGCTGGCCGTGACCAGCCCGCAGCGCTCGCCCGCGTTGCCGGAGGTGCCGACGGTGCAGGAATCCGGCCTGCCTGGCTACGTGGTCAATTCCTGGTTCGGCCTGCTCGCGCCGGCCGGCACGCCCCCGGAGATCGTCGCGCGGCTGCAGAAGGCGGCGGCCGGCGTGCTGGCCGAGCCAGCGGTGCGCCAGCGCATCGAGCAGCTCGGCGCCATGCCGGGCGGCGACACCCCGGCCGCCTTCGCCGCGATCATCCGCGCTGACCACGACAAGTGGTCGCGCGTGATCCGCCAGGCCGGCATCCAGCCCCTGTAAGGTTGCCCTCCGACTTCCTGACAATGCCAATGACCAAGACAACGCTGCGCGTCGGCTCCGGCTCCGGCTGGTGGGGCGACCGCGTCGAACCGGCCGCCCTCAGCGCGCGCCAGGGCCGGCTCGACTACCTGTGCTTCGAAACCATGGCCGAGGCGACGGTCTCGGCGGCGCAAGTGCGCAAGCGGCGCGATCCCGCCTTCGCCGGCTACGACACCTACCTGGACGAGCGCATGCGCGCGGTGCTGCCGCATTGCCTGGCCAATGGCACGCGCATCATCAGCAATCAGGGATGGATTCATCCGCTCGGCGCGGCCCGCCGCATCGCAGAGATCTGCGAGGAACTGGGGCTGCTGATGCCCCGCATCGCCGCCATCACCATCACCGACCTTACGCCGACGATCTGCGACCAGGACCTCGCGCTGCTCGAGAGCGGGGCGCCGGTGGCGTCGCTGCATGGCACGCTGATTTCCGCCGAGCCCTACGAGGGCGCGCTGCCCATCGTCAGGGCGCTGGAGCAGGGCGCGCAAATCGTCGTGACAGGTCGCGTGGCCGACCCGTCGCTGTTTCTCGCACCGATGATCCACGCCTTTGGCTGGGACTATGCGCGCGACGTGGACCTGCTGGCGCGCGGCAGCGCCATCGGCCATCTGCTCGAATGCGGCGCGCAGGCAACGGGCGGGTACTTCGGCGATCCCGGCTACAAGGATGTGCCCGAGCCCTGGAACCTGGCGTTTCCCATCGCCGAGGTCGATGCGGATGGCAATGCGGTGATCGGCAAGGTCGCTGGCACCGGCGGCCGCATCGACCTGCAGACGATCAAGGAGCAGATGTTCTACGAGGTGCATGACCCCGCCCGCTATATCACGCCGGACGTGGTGGTGGATTTCACTACCGCCATGCTTGAGCAGGTCGGGCCGGACCAGGTACGCATCAGCGGCGTGCGCGGCACGCCGCGCACCGGCACGCTGAAGGTGTCGCTGGGCTGTACCGAGGGCTTTATCGGCGAGGACATGTTCTTCTACGCCGGGCCCGGCTGCCTGGCCAAGGCGCAGCTGGCGCGCGTCATCCTGGAAAAGCGCTTTGCGCTGGCCAAGCTGCAGGCGGATGAATTGCGCATCGACTTCCTCGGCGTCAACGCCATCCATGGCGCGGCGTCGCCGGTGCCGCCATGCGAGCCGAACGAGATTGCCGTGCGCGTGGCCGCGCGCACCCGCACGCGCGAAGAGGCCGCCAAGGTCGGCCGCGAGATCGACAGCATGGCGGTCTGCGGGCTGGCGTCGACCGGCAAGCGCGTGCCGCACCAGGACCGCACGCGCGAGATCATCGGGGTGTGGTCGGCACTGGTGCCGCGCGCGCAGGTCGAGTCCCGCATCCACTTTCTCTGAGGGCCAGCCAATGATCGTTTGCTTGCGGCGCGTCGCGCATACCCGGTCGGGCGACAAGGGCAACACCTCGAATACGGCTGTGATTGCCTATGACCCTGCGTTCTATCCCTACCTGAAGGCGCAGCTCACCGCGCCGGCGTTCAAGACCCTGTTCGGCGGCGTGATCACGGGAGAGGTGGAGCGCTATGCCGTCGACGGCCTGCAGGTGCTGAACTTTGTCGCGCACGGCGCGCTGGGCGGCGGCGTATCGCGCAGCGTGGCGCTCGACAATTACGGCAAGGCGCTGGCGAGCGCGGTGCTGCGCTTCGAACTGGACATTCCCGACGCGCTCGCCGGCCAGCTGCGCGGGCCGCCGGCCTGAAGCGCTAGCGCGGTCCGGCGCGCCGGGTCCAGGCGCTGCTGATGCGGCGCGCCTCATCCTTCAGCCGCCTGGCAAGACGCGCTTCGCGCGCGCGTAGCCGCTCGCTCAACGCGGCAATGCTGAGTGCGCCGAGCGGTTGGCCTTCGTAGTCGAGAATCGGCACCGCGATGCCGCCCATGTGCTCGACCACCCAGTCGAGGAACATCACATGGCCGCGCTCGCGCGCGGCTTCGGCTTCACTGGCGATCAGTTCCGGCGCCAGCCGCGGATAGCTCGCGAGCCGGCGCGCGGTCTGATGCAAGCGCCTGGCGCGCTCAGCCGGCGGCAACCAGGCCAGCACCGCCATGCTGCCCGCTCCCACGCCCAGCGGCCGGCGCGTGCCGACCTCGACATAGTTGGCGCGGATCGCAAAGGTGCCCAGCTCGATATGCGTGCAGACCGATTCGCCGCGGCTGGCTTCGGTCAGCACGGCGGTGTCCTCGAATTCCTCCACCAGC
The DNA here is from genome assembly GCA_013362725.1 of Cupriavidus sp. GTDB lineage: Bacteria > Pseudomonadota > Gammaproteobacteria > Burkholderiales > Burkholderiaceae > Cupriavidus. The sequence continues at coordinate 1,770 of JABFVP010000057.1, read as the reverse complement.
CGTTCCAGGCTATGCCGTGCCAGCGCGCGCAGGTCGACGCGGCGCTGGGCCACGTCGGCAAGCTGGAAAACCTCAGCGCCGATGCCGAAGCGCCGCTGGGCATCGCGCGTGGCGAATCCTTCCGCGACCAGCATCTCCAGCAGGCGCGATGTCGTTGCCGGGTCGAGCCCGGTGGCGCGCGCGACATCGGACAGGCGCCGCACCTGCGGATCGGAAAGCGCGCGCAGGATGGAGAGCGCGCGCTGCACCGGGGACGAGCGTGGGATGCGGTCGGGCATGGGGTGGCTAGGCTGGCCGGGACGTTGCCATCATCGCATGGATGGTCCCGCATGCCGGCGCTGGCGTTCGCTTCGCGGTGCGACGCGCGGCAGCGGGCCCGATGGAGCATGACAGTGCCGTCGTGCAAATCAGAATGAAATGCCGTCTAATTGCCTGCATTCAGATGACATCGTTTGCGACGTTTCTGTAAAAAGATGCTGCGGTCGCCTAGTATGGATGCGCATGGCACTCGGGGGACTGCATGCGATGCGACCTCGACACAGGTTTGCGGCCGTGCCACGACAGTGCATACGGCAGCAGGGGGAATCCTTGGACGAGTCGGCTCCTGACCGGTTTCAGATCCTCGCGCTCTCGGGCGGCGGCTTTCGCGGGCTGTACACGGCCAGGTTGCTTGCTGATTTCGAGGACGAGATCGCGGCCCCGATCGCCACCCGCTTCGACCTGATCGCCGGGACTTCGATCGGTGGCGTCATTGCGCTGGCCCTGGCGCTGGAGCTGCCGGCAAGCCGCATCGTCGACCTGCTGACGCGGCACGGCGAGCAGATCTTCCAGCGGCGCTGGTCGCTTGCCGGCATCTGGCGCGCGCCGGTCGGCTCGCGCCGGCTGCTGGAGCTGCTCTGCGCCGAGCATCTGTTCGGCGAACGCCTGCTAGGGGCGTGTGCGCACCGGGTAGTCATTCCCGCGATTAATTACTCCACCGGACGGCCGCAGATATTCAAGACGCCGCACCACGTCAATTTCAAGCGCGACCACAAGTTCCGCATCGCGGATATCGCGATGGCCACCAGTGCCGCACCGGCCTACTTCGCGCGCTACACGTTCAACCACAACCAGTTCGTCGACGGCGGGCTTTACGCCAATGCGCCGGGCCTGCTGGCCGTGCACGAGGCGCAGTATTCCCTGCTGCGCTCGCTCGCCGATGTACATGTCATGGCGATCGGAACGATGTCGTCCAAGTTTACCGTGAACCCGCGCCGCAATCGCGAGGGCGGCACCTATGACTGGGGCGGCATCAATCCCGCCAACATGCCCAGGCGGCTGTTCGGCCTGTCGATATCGGTCCAGGAAGCGCTGAGCGATTTCATGCTGTCGCACCTGCTGCCGGGGCGCTACGTGCTGGTCGACGATGACCTGACCGACCAGCGCGCGCGCGCCGTCGGCATGGACCGGGCCGATCACGCGGCCAGGGAGGTGCTGCTGGGCGCGGCGTCGGAGCGGTCCAAGATCTGCATCGGCAGCCGGGAGTTCCAGCCGTTCCTGAGGCATCTCGCCCCGACTCCGACCTTCTTTTACGGCGAGAACGAGAACGCAGGCGCGTTCGCGCGCCGCGGCATCGGTGCCACGGCGCAGGTGCACAGGATCTCGCCGGGGCGGTAGGTCGGACTGGCGCCGGTTCAGGCGAACGCGTGGAAGGGGCGCCGGGACCCGGCCGGCACGGCGTCGGGCTCGGCCCGCGCCGGCGCGGCGAGCGGCAGGTCCACCTGCGGGAAG
>JABFVP010000050.1 GCA_013362725.1 Cupriavidus sp. | reverse complement strand
GTCCTGCTGAACCTGGGATACAAGGTCTCGGGCTCCGACGGGGGCAGCAATGCCGCCACGCGGCGCCTGGCGTCGCTGGGCGCCACCGTCATGCACGGCCACGATGCCGCCAACGTGAGCGGCGCCAACGCGGTGGTGGTGTCGACCGCGGTCAGCGGCGACAACCCCGAAGTGCTGGCCGCGCGCAGCCAGCGCATCCCGGTGGTGCCGCGCGCGGTGATGCTGGCCGAGCTGATGCGGCTGAAGCAGGGCGTGGCCATTGCCGGCACGCACGGCAAGACCACCACCACCAGCCTGGTGGCATCGGTACTGGCAGAAGGCGGCCTCGATCCGACCTTCGTCATCGGCGGCCGGCTGAACTCGGCAGGCGCCAACGCGCGCCTGGGCACCGGCGATTTCATCGTGGCCGAGGCCGACGAGTCGGATGCCTCGTTCCTGAACCTGTTCCCGGTGATCGAGGTCATCACCAATATCGATGCCGACCACATGGACACCTACGGGCACGACTTTGCCCGGCTCAAGCAGGCGTTCATCGAATTCACCCAGCGGCTGCCGTTCTACGGCATCGCGGTGCTGTGCGTGGACGACCCGAACGTGCGCGAGATCCTGCCGTTGGTGTCAAAGCCCGTGGTGCGCTACGGCTTTGCCGACGACGCGCAGATCCGCGCCGTGGATGCGCGCGCGGTCGACGGCCAGATGCACTTTACCGTGCTGCGGCAGCTCAACGGCCATACCGAGCCGCCACTGGAGATCGTGCTGAACCTGCCCGGCCTGCACAACGTGCAGAACGCGCTGGCGGCGATCGCCATCGCCACCGAGCTGGAGGTGCCCGACGCCGCCATCGTCAAGGCGCTGCGCGAGTTCCATGGCGTTGGCCGCCGCTTCCAGCGCTACGGCGAGGTGGCCACGCCCGACGGCGCCGGCACCTTCACGCTGGTGGACGACTACGGCCACCACCCGGTGGAAATGGCCGCCACGCTGGCCGCCGCCCGCGGCGCCTTCCCCGGGCGGCGCCTGGTGCTGGCATTCCAGCCGCACCGTTTCACCCGCACGCGGGATTGCTTTGAAGACTTCGTCAAGGTGCTGGGCACGGTCGATGCCCTGCTGCTGTCCGAGGTTTACGCCGCCGGCGAGTCGCCGATCGTGGCCGCCGACGGCCGTGCGCTGACCCGCGCGCTGCGCGTGGCAGGCAAGGTCGAACCTGTTTTCGTGGAGCAGATGGAAGAGATGCCGCAGGCCATCCTGAATGCCGTACGGCCCGGCGATGTGGTCGTGACCATGGGCGCGGGCTCGATTGGCGGCGTGCCCGGCCAACTGGTGTCGCACCAGCAACCGTTGCAAGGGAGCCAGGCATGAGCTTTGTCGCGCATCCCAATATCGATCCCAAGTCGCTGGGCAAGGTCGGCGTGCTGCTGGGCGGGCGCTCGGCCGAGCGCGAGATCTCGCTGATGTCCGGCCACGGCGTGCTGGCCGCGCTGCAGTCGCGCGGCGTCGACGCGCACGGCTTCGACCCCGGCCTGCAGGGTGTGGCCGAGCTGGCGGCGGCCGGTTTCGACCGCGTCTTCATCGCGCTGCACGGCCGCTACGGCGAGGACGGCACGATCCAGGGCCTGCTCGAGCAGCTGGGCGTGCCGTACACCGGCAGCGGCGTGCTGGCGTCGGCGCTGGCCATGGACAAGCAGGCCACCAAGCGCCTGTGGATGACGCACGGGCTGGCCACGCCGCGCTTCGCCATGCTGCATGCGGACACTGACTTTGACGCGGTCGCGGCGGACCTGGGCCTGCCGCTGATCGTCAAGCCGGCGCGCGAGGGCTCGTCGATCGGCCTGACCAAGGTTACCGCGGCGGACCAGATGCGCGCCGCCTTCGACAAGGCCGCGGCGCTGGACAACGACGTCATCGCCGAGACCTTTATCGACGGCGCCGAGCTGACCTGCCCGGTGGTGGGCGAGGGCGAGACCGCCGAAGCGCTGCCGGTGATCCGCATCGTCGCGCCCGAGGCCAACTACGACTATCAAAATAAGTACTTTACTGACGATACCCAATACTTGTGTCCGTCGGGCCTGGATGCCGAAGTCGAACGGCAGGTGCAGGCGCTGGCGGTGCAGGCCTACCGCGTGCTGGGCTGCCGCGGCTGGGCGCGCGCCGACGTGATGCTGCGCGCCGACGGCACGCCTTTCCTGCTCGAGATGAATACCTCGCCCGGCATGACCGGCCATTCGCTGGTGCCGATGGCGGCGCGCGCGGTCGGCATCAGCTACGAGGACTTCGTGCTGCAGGTGGTGGCCGCGGCCACGCTGGACCTGCATCCCAACGAGCATTGGAAACCCGAATAACTTCACCCGACAGGACCGCACCGGACCATGTGGCATAACGCACGCCTGCTCAACCTGATCGCCTCCACGCTGTATGCGGTGGTGGCGCTGATGGCGCTCGCGGCGGGCCTGCTGTGGCTGGCGCAGCGGCCGGTGTTTGCCATTACCCACGTGGAGATCGGGCCGATGGACGGCGGCGGGCTGCGCCACGTGAACGCGCCCAGCGTGCGCGCCAGCGCGCTCGGCAAGCTAGCCGGCAACTTCTTCACGCTCGACCTGAACGCGGCGCGCCAGGCGTTCGAGTCGGTGCCGTGGGTGCGGCGCGCCAGCGTGCGGCGCGAATGGCCCAACGGCCTCGCGGTCGAGGTCGAGGAGCACGAGGCGCTGGGCACCTGGGGCGCGCCCGACAGCGGCCGGCTGATCAATACCTATGGCGAGATCTTTGTCGCCAACACCGCCGAGGCGGAAGAAGACGCGCAGCTGCTGGCACTGGACGGGCCGCCGGACAGCGAGGCCGACGTGATCGAGAAGCTCGAGGTCATGCGCCAGTGGTTCAAGCCGCTCAAGGCCGAGCCGCTGGCGGTGGCCCTGTCCGGCCGCTACGCCTGGCGCGCGCGCCTGTCCAACGGCATGGAGGTCGAGCTGGGGCGCGAGCAGAACGACGAGGACCGCAGCGCGATGGACCAGCGCGTGCGCCGCTTCGTCGCGGCCTGGCCGCAGGTCACGCAGCAATGGGGCAGCCAGATCGAATATGCCGACCTGCGCTATCCCAACGGCTTCGCCATCCGCGCCGCCAACGCGCGCTTCCTGACCGAGGCGCAGATCGCGGCGGCGGTGCGGGCCGAGAAGGCCGAGAAAGCGGCCAAGGCAAAGGCGGCGAGCGCGGCGACGAGCACTGCCAGGCCGGGGGCGGCCGCAACGGTTTCAGGTACATCCAACAACAATCCGACGCGACTGAAGAGCAAGAACGCGGAGAAAACCCGATGAGCAAGGAATACAAGGACCTGTTGGTCGGTCTCGATATCGGCACCTCGAAGGTAGCGGCCGTGGTGGCGGAACTGCGCCCCGACGGCAGCTACGAGGTGATCGGGATGGGCCAGTCTGAGTCCAAGGGTCTGAAGAAAGGGGTCGTGGTCAATATCGAGGCCACCGTGCAGTCGATCCAGAAGGCGCTGGAAGAGGCCGAGCTGATGGCCGACTGCAAGATTTCGGAGGTCTTCACCGGCATTGCCGGCAGCCATATCCGCAGCTTCAACTCCAGCGGCATGGTGGCGATCAAGGACAAGGAGGTCACGCAGACCGACGTCGCGCGCGTGATCGAGACCGCCAAGGCGGTCAACATCCCGACCGACCAGCAGATCCTGCACATCCTGACGCAGGAATTCATCATCGACGGCCAGGAAGACGTGCGCGAGCCCATCGGCATGAGCGGCATCCGCCTGGAAGTGAAGGTGCATATCGTTACCGGAGCCGTCAGCGCCGCGCAGAACATCGTCAAGTGCGTGCGCCGCTGCGGGCTCGAGGTGCACGACCTGATCCTGCAACCGCTGGCGTCGAGCCTCGCGGTGCTGACCGAGGACGAAAAGGAACTGGGCGTGGTGCTGGTCGACATCGGCGGCGGCACCACCGACATCGCCATCTTCAGCGAAGGCGCGATCCGCCATACGGCCGTGATTCCCATCGCCGGCGACCAGATCACCAACGACATTGCGATGGCGCTGCGCACGCCGACGCCGGACGCCGAGGACATCAAGATCCAGTACGGCATCGCCAAGCAGGCGATCGCCGATCCGGAAGACATGATCGAGGTGCCGGGCGTGGGCGACCGCGGCACGCGCACGCTCAGCCGCCAGGCCCTGGCCGCGGTGATCGAGCCGCGCATCGAAGAGCTGTACTCGCTGGTGCACCAGGTGGTGCGCGAATCCGGTTATGAAGAACTGTTGTCGTCGGGCGTGGTCATCACCGGTGGCACCGCGATGATGCCGGGCATGGTCGAGCTGGGCGAGGACATCTTCCTCAAGCCCGTGCGCGTCGGCGTGCCGGAGTACCGCGGCAACCTGCACGAGGTGGTGAAGAGCCCGCGCTACGCGACGGTGATGGGCCTGCTGCTGGAAGGCCGCGTGCAGCGCATGCGCGGGCGCAAGGTGGCGGTGCAGAGCGGGTCGGTCAAGCAGGTGTGGACCCGCATGAAGGAATGGTTTGTCGGCAATTTCTGATCAATGCGGAAATTGACGCGCTAACGATGCAACGGCGTGCGGGCAGGGCGGTCTACCGGACAGGCCTGCGTGCCGGATGGAAGTTTTCAGATTTTCTTTTTTTGGTTTCTTGTTCAGAAACCAGGGGTTGCGGCGGGGAGGCCGCATCGTCTGGGGACTGATTTTTCTCGGAGGCAGTGATGGACTTTGTCATGATCGAAACGGAAGTGATGGACGGCACCATCATCAAGGTGGTCGGCGTGGGCGGCGCGGGCGGCAATGCCGTGCAGCACATGATCAGCCGCGGTGTCCAGGGCGTTGAATTCATCTGCATGAATACCGACGCCCAGGCGCTCAAGCGTTCCACCGCTTCGCGCGTGCTTCAACTCGGCAATACGGGCCTGGGCGCTGGCGCCAAGCCGGAAGTCGGCCGCGGTTGCGCCGATCAGGCCCGCGAGCAGATCGCCGACGCGCTGCGCGGCGCGCACATGGTCTTCATCACTGCCGGCATGGGCGGCGGCACCGGCACGGGCGCCGCGCCGATCGTCGCGCAGGTGGCCAAGGAGATGGGCATCCTGACCGTGGGCGTGGTCAGCAAGCCGTTCGACTTCGAAGGCGCGCGCCGGGCCAAGGTGGCCGAGCACGGTTCCAGCGAGCTGGAATCGAGCGTCGACTCGCTGATCGTGGTGCTCAACGAGAAGCTGTTCGAAGTGATGGGCGACGACGCCGAGATGGACAAGTGCTTCCAGTGCGCCGACGACGTCCTGCACAACGCGGTGGCCGGCATTGCCGAGATCATCAACGTTGACGGCCTGG
>JABFVP010000070.1 GCA_013362725.1 Cupriavidus sp. | reverse complement strand
GCTGTAGACGCCCAAGGCGTGCGGCTTGCCACGGCAAGCCGGCACGCCTTATCCTCGGCGCTTGGCTTCAAGACTTGCTGGACCCCAACCATAACGATGGAGACAACCATGCAGTCAGAGCAGCAGCGCGCCCTGCGCAACACCATCCCCGACGCCATTGCCCGCTCGGTGCGGCGCAGTCCGGACAAGACCGCGATCCGTTTCGGCGAGCGGTGCTGGAGCTACCGCCAACTCGATGACGCCACCGCGCGCGTGGCCGGCGCGCTGGCCCAGTGGGGCCTGCGTCCCGGCGACCGCGTCGCCGCCTTCGGCAAGAACTCCGACGCCTATGTGCTGTTGTGGCTGGCGTGCCTGCGCAGCGGCCTGATCCATGTGCCGGTGAATTTCTCGATGACGCGGGCCGAGGCCGAGTACATCGTCACGCAAGCGGGCGCCAGCGCGATCTTTGCGGATCCGGCGCTGGCCGACCGCGTCGACGGCCTGCCCTGCAAGGTCCGCGGCACGCTGCATGGCGGCGATGGCCGCACCGATATTCTGGCCGCGGCCGCCGACGGCCCCGCCGTGCCGGTATCCGACGCCCTCGTCGAGTCCACGCCCGCGCAGATCCTGTACACCTCCGGCACCACCTCCGCGCCCAAGGGTGCGGTGCTGACGCATCGTGCGCTGCTGGCCGAGTACGTAAGCACCATTGCCGCCTGCGATATCCGCGCGTCGGACTATTCGCTGGCCGCGCTGCCGCTGTACCACTCGGCGCAGATGCATGTGTTCCTGATGCCGCTGCTGCTGTGCGGCGGCACCACGCTGATCGCCGACAGCCCGGAAGCCGGCTATTGCCTGCGCACCATCCACGCCGAGCGCATCACCAGCTTCTTTGCGCCGCCGACGGTCTGGATCGCGCTGCTGCGCCACGCGGAGTTCGACCCGGCCCGGTTGGGTACGCTGACCAAGGCCTACTACGGCGCTTCGATCATGCCGGTGCCGGTGCTGCTGGAACTGCAGCAGAAGCTGCCGGCGCTGCGCTTCTACAACTGCTACGGGCAAAGCGAGATCGGCCCGCTGGCGACGGTGCTGGGACCCGACGAGCACGCCGCGCGGCCAGCCTCGGCAGGGCGGCCGGTCTTGAATGTCGAGACCCGCATCGTCGATGAAACCCTGCAGGACGTGCCGCCCGGCGAACTGGGCGAGATCGTGCATCGCTCGCCGCAGTTGCTGACGCACTACTGGGACAAGCCGGAGCAGACCGCGGAAGCCTTCGCCGGCGGCTGGTTCCATTCCGGCGACCTCGGCTACATGGATGCCGAGGGCTACCTGTATGTGGTGGACCGGATCAAGGACGTGATCAACTCCGGCGGCGTGCTGGTGTCGAGCCGCGAAGTGGAAGATTGCCTGTACACCCACGCCGCCGTGGCCGAGGCAGCGGTGTTTGCGCTGCCGCACCCGAAGTGGGTCGAGGCGGTGACAGCGTGCGTGGTGCGCAAGCGCGGCCATGACCATGCCACCGAGGAAGAACTGGTCGCGCATGCGCGCCAGGCGCTGGCGCCGTTCAAGGTGCCCAAGCGCATCGTGTTCGTCGCGGACCTGCCGCGCAATACCGCAGGCAAGCTGCTCAAGCGCCAGCTGCGCGAGGATTACGCGCAGCTGTTCGGCACCGACTGACGCGCTCAGTACGGCACGGCCACGCCGTTCTCGATGCGGACGCGGTCGCCGATACGCATCTGGTAGGCATTGGACTGGGTCAGCGTCAGGTAGGCGTTGTCGCTGGTGCGCACGCGCACGCGGTAGGCCGGGGCACTGTTGCCGGTGCGCTTCTCGACCTCGTTGCCGGCCACCGCGCCCGCCACGGCGCCGCCGATGGTCGCCACGGTATTGCCGCGGCCGCCGCCCACCTGGTGGCCCAGCAGCCCGCCGACGATGCCGCCCACCACGGCGCCCGCGCCGCTGGTCGACGGCGGCTGGCCCGGCACCACCTCGATGGCCTCGACCCAGCCGTAGCGCACGCCGTAGGCCTGGTTGCCGTAGCCGTTGCCATGGCTGCCGTCCTGGTACGACGGCTGGGGATACGGCTGCTGCGGATATGAAGACTGCGGGTAGTCCTGTTGCGGATAGCCTTGCTGCGGATATCCCTGTTGCGTATAGCCCTGCTGCGGGTAACCGCTGATGGTGGTGCCGCTGCCGTAGCCTGTGCTGCCGTAGCCGCCGTTGCCGTAGCCGGTGTTGCCATAGCCGCCGCCGTAGCCCCCGCCATAGCCGTTGTCGTAGCCGTACGGCGTGGCACACCCGGCCAGCGCACCGGCGCCAAGCACCGCAAGCACAACCGAACGAAAGGGGATGGACATGTCAGGACTCCTGCGCGCTGCGCGTGTTGGGGAATGCGCGCGAGTCTAGGGCCGCCGGCGGCGGGCGGGTGTCACCGGAGCTTGTGATTGGTAACCGCCTGTAACGGCCGCTGGTGCCGGCGTGGCGGCGCCTCAGCCGCGCTCCGCGCCGTCGTCGTTGAACTGCGTGATGCGGGCCACGCGGAACGCGCCGCGCAGCGATTCGAGCTCGGTCCGGTGCAGCATGGCCAGGCGGTTCAGGTAGCGCTCGCCCTTCGCGGTCAGGTGCACTTGCACCACGCGGCGGTCATCCGGATTGAGCCGGCGTTTGACCAGCCCGGCGGCCTCGCAGCGATTGACCAGCGCCACCACGCCATGCTGCTTGGCCTGCAGGCGCTCGGCCAGTTCGCCGATCGAGGCCCAGTCCTTGTCGGCGCAGCCGCGGATATGCAGCAGCAACAGGTACTGCTGCACCGTCAGCCCCTCCTCGCGCGCCGCGTCTTCGGAAAACCGCAGGAAGCGGCGCAGCTGGTAGCGGAAGTCGGACAGTGCCTCGAAGTCGGCCTTGCTGAGCGGGGCGGGTTGCGGCGACGAGGCGGACTTGCTGGGCATGGGCGGCAGAAAACGCGAAAGGAAAAAAGGCACGGACGTCCGCGCGAGCCCCGGTGGGGCGCTCGCAATTATAGGGGCCGCAGGGCACACCGCCAGCCGCGGCCGCGCCGGCCCAGCGCGGCAAGTCTGGATTGCGCCGTGCGCGCGCCCGGCTATGGCAGAATCTGTGCGGTTGCAGACACCTTCACCCGTCACCGGAAAACGCACCGATGTTCTCGGAAATCGCTCTCTTCCTGCTGGATACCGTCTTTACCCTGTTCGGCATGGCGCTGCTGCTGCGCGTCTGGATGCAGCTGACGCGGCTGCCCACGCGCAACCCGGTCTCGCAGGGCGTGTTCCAGATCACCGATTGGCTGGTACGGCCGCTGCGCCGGATCATCCCTGGCGTGGGCGGCATCGACTGGGCCACGATCCTGGCCGCGTGGCTGACCGCGGTGGTGTTCCTGGCACTGGTCGCGCTGCTCAGCGGCATCGACCTGCTGGGCTTCCTGCCTGCCATGCTGCTGACCGCGGTGCTCTATGTGCTGAAGTGGGCGATCAGCCTGGTAATGTGGGTCACGCTGCTGATGGCGATCCTGTCGTGGGTCAACCCGCATTCGCCGATCACCCCGGCCATCGACCACCTGACCGCGCCGGTGCTGCGCCCGATCCAGCGCGTGGTGCCGCGCCTGGGCGGCTTCGATATCTCGCCGCTGGTGCTGTTCGTGATTGCGCAGATCCTGCTGATGGTCATCGCCCGGCTGGGCGCGAGCATGTTTGGCATGCATTGACGGACAGGCGGCGCCAGCGCCAGCGCCTCATTGTTCGTCCTTATGGACAGTGTTTCGCGGAGCAACGCTTTTTCTGCCCAGTGCCAAGTCCTACATTACAGGGCAGCCACGCCCCTGCCAACAAGGACTACACATCATGAAGACCCTGATCCCGCGCCGCACCCTGGCGCTTTCGCTGCTGTGCGCCGCTGGCCTGTCGTTTGCCGCCGGCGCCCATGCCTCTGGACCTCTCGCTTCCGATCTCGCGCGCCTGGACGGCAGCAGCGCCCATGCGGGCAAGGCCGATCCGTTCCTGGACGGCGCCCGCATCGGTCGTCCGGACCCTTACACCGACGGTGCCCGCGTCGCCAAGCCCGATCCGTTCACCGACGGCGCCAACGTCACCGACCGCCGCAACGCCTTCACCGACGGCGCCTGACACGCCAGTTCCCAGCCACGGCCCCAGCCGTGGCGGCTCGCCGGCGCCCTCAACCCGCCGTGCGGGCCTCTCCCGGTGCCAGCCCGTCCGCCGCGGCATCCAGCCCGGGCTCCCGTGCCGTCTCGGCATCCCCTTCCGGGGGCAACTCCGACACCATCATCGATTCGATCGCTTCCATGAAGGCGCGCACCTTGCGCGGCTGCAGGCGCCGGTCCGGCAGCAGCGCGAACACGCGCAGCGGCGGCAGCGGGTAGTCGGGCAGCACCCGCACCAGCCGCCCTTGCGCGATCTCGGCCTCGCAATAGGTCACCGACAACCGGGCGATGCCCAGTCCCGCCAGCGCGCCCTGCAGGCGCAGTTCGGCGTTGTGGGTCTGCATGCGCGGGCGAATCGGCACCGACACGGTCTGGCCGTCGCGGGTGAATTCCCAGACCGTGTCGCCGGGCGTGGTCAGCGTCGGCATATTGGCCAGGTCTTCCGGGCGCAACTGCGCCGTCAGGCTCGCGGCCAGCGCCGGCGCGGCAAAGAGACCGCGTTCGACGTGGTAGATGCGGCGGGCCACCGTGCCCGAGTCAGGCAGGTCGGCGTCGACGATGACAAAGGCCATGTCAAAGCCGTCGCGGATCGGATCGACCATGCCCTGCGTGATTTCCACCGCCACATCCAGCGCGGGATGTGCCGCCAGCGTGCGGCAGATCACGCCGCCCAGCTGCTGGGCGCCGAATTCATACGGGGTGGCGATGCGCAGCACGCCCTGCACGCGCTCTTCGCGCGCCAGCGTTTCCTGGCGGATTTCGCGCAGCCGCGCGAACAGCGGCGCCACATCGCGATACACCGCCTTGCCTGCATCGGTGAGACGCATGCGGCGCGTGGTGCGCTCCAGCAGCTTGGCGCCGATGGCGGTTTCCAGCCGCGCGACCGCGGCCGAGACGCGCGACTTGGGACAGTCGAGCTGCTCCGCCGCGGCCGTGAACGTGCCCTGCTCGACCACGCAGCAGAACGCCTCCCAGTCATTCCATTGGATTGTTTCGTTCACCGGACAATGTTTCCCTGACAAGCTGTAGTTCTCGACGGTGGGCCTACATTATGCTTGAGCGATGCAACAAACGCCTGTCCAGGCTGGATCGGACGCGCTAGCCGCCGCCATTCCAGCCATCACCTCACCCGCCGCCCCCGGCACCACGCCATCCCGGCGCCCGCGCATGCAGATCGCCAGTCACCCCGAAATGGGTCACTG
>JABFVP010000044.1 GCA_013362725.1 Cupriavidus sp. | reverse complement strand
GCTGAAGCACCACCTGCCGCCGGCGCTCGCGCCGACGCGCGCCGCACTCGGCAAGCGACTGGACGGCTAAACAGGCCGCATCGCGCAGGTTTGCTCCCCTCTCCCGCGCGCGGGAGAGGGGCCGGGGGTGAGGGCAGGAGCGTCAAAGACTGAGGCCTTCGGATTTTAACCGTTGGCTCCGCTTGATGTGGTTCCTTGCCGGACCACCCCTCACCCCGGTCCCTCTCCCCATGAGGGGAGAGGGAGAACACCTTGCTTAGGCAAGTTCGGGCGGTTTGGGAGCACCCGAACCGCTCTCCTCGCTTGCGTCGTGGCGTTCCTCAGCCGCCCTCGCTGTCCCCCAGCGTCTCCACCGCATACTTCACCAGCCCGGCGCGTCCTTCGATCCCCAGCTTGCGCTTCAGGTTCAGCCGATGGGTCTCGACGGTGCGCACCGACACCCCCAGCTGCGCCGCGATCTCCTTGTTGGCCAGGCCGCGGCCGATGCCGCGCAGGATATCGCGCTCGCGCGGCGTGAGCGCATCGAGCGGGCCGGCCGCGGGGCTTTGCTCGGCGATGCCGCGCGCGATGCGGGCGCTGTAGAACACGCGCCCGGCCAGCACCGAGCGGATCGCCGCGATCAGCTCGTCAGCCGGGGCGTCCTTGAGCACATAGCCGCGCGCGCCGGCGCGCACGGCCTGGCGCACGTATTCGAGGTTGTCGTGCATCGACACAATCAGCACCGCCAGCTCGGGATAGCGGTCGTGCAGCGCCGCCGCCAGCGCAATGCCGCCCATGCCGCGCATGCCGATATCGGTGATCACCAGGTCCGGCATCTCGGCCGCGCCGGCGCGGTCCAGCCACGCCAGCGCGGCTTCGCCGTCGTCGGCTTCGCCCACCACGCGCAACCCGGGCTGCAGCGCCAGGTGCATGCGCATGCCGTCGCGCACCAGCGCGTGGTCGTCGATCAGCAGCACGCGCGCGGGCGCTTGGTTGTCTTCGCGATCGTCGGCAAGAAACTGGATCATGACTGCGAGGGTCCTGCGGTAATGGCGTCGCGCACGGCCGCCGCTGGAGAGGCCAGCGGCAGCGAGGCGATGATCTGGGTGCCGCCCAGGCCGGAAAGGATGTCGAACTGCCCGCACAGCGCGGCGATGCGCTCGCGCAGGTTGCGCAAGCCAATGCCGCGCTGCGGGTCGGCCTGCATGCGCGCGACGTCGAAGCCGTGGCCGTCGTCGCGCACGGCCAGGCGCGTGGCATCGGTATCGAAGGCGAGCGACACCGACACGCGCCGCGCGCCGGCGTGGCGCTCGACATTGGTCAGCGCTTCCTGGGCGATGCGGAACAGCGCCGTGGCCTGCTCGTCGGGCAGTTCGCGCGGGGTGCCGCTTTGCGTCACCATGATCTCGAGGCCACTGCCGCCCTGCATCTCGCGCGCCAGGTGCTGGAGTGCGGCGAACAGCCCCAGGTCGTCGAGCAGCGCCGGGCGCAGGTTGCGCGCCACGCGCCGCACCTCATTGAAGACCGTGTCGAGCCGGTTCAGCGCCATGCCCAGCACCGGCGCCACCGCCGCGCCCTCGGCCGGGGCAAGGCGCAGCCGGTTGGCGGCGGTTTCCAGCACCAGCTTGGCCGAGACCAGCAGCTGGCTGATGCCGTCGTGCAGCTCGCGCGACAGCCGCGCGCGCTCTTCTTCCTGCGACTGCACCACGCGCTGCGCCAGCTGGCGCAGCTTGGCGTCGGCCTCGCGGTGTTCGCTGACGTTCAGCGCCAGGCCGCTGGCAGCCACCAGCAGGATGCTGATGCCGGCGATCACGCCGATCCACGCCATGGTTTCGCGGATATCGGTCTCGGCGCGCGCGTCGAGCTGGCGCAGCGTGCTTTCGACGTCATCCAGGTAGATGCCGGTGCCGAGCATCCAGCCCCATTCGGGCACCGCCACCACATAGCCGAGCTTGGGCGCCAGCTGCTGCGACGAGGGCTTGCGCCACTGGTAGCGCACCGCACCGCCGCCGCCCCTGGCCGCGGCGATCAGCTGCTGGATGGTGGGCGCGCCCTGCGGGTCGCGCAGTGTCCACAGGTCCTGGCCGACCAGCTCGGGCTGGCGCGGGTGCATCAGGTTGCGGCCCTGCAGGTCGTACAGGAAGAAGTAGCCATCGGGGCCATAGTCCAGCCGAGCCAGCGCTTCCATCGCCGCCTGGCGCGTGGCGGCGTCGTTGCGGCCGGAGCGCACCAGCGGCGCGATCGCGCTCTGCGCCAGTTCCACGTAGTGGCGCAGCTCGGTTTCCTTGCTCTGCAGGTAGGCGGCCTCGACCAGCGCGCGCTCATGCCGCGCCAGCTGGGTGGCCTGGTAGCGCACCGCCAGCGCGATGCCGAGCATCGCCACCGCCAGCGGCGCCACGGCGAGCAACAGGATTTTCTGGCGGAGTTTCATACAGGACCGGGGGAACGGGGGTAAACACCGATGCCGCGCAGGCGGCATGACACCGTCGACTTGCGTAGTACTACGCAGAAGTGCTGCGTAGTTACGCGCTTGTGCCGGGTTTGGCGGCTGTCAATACTACACGCCGGACGCGCAAGCCGCCCCAACATGCGGCGCGGGTCCACGCAGTTGGTGCACCGCCTACCCGGTTGGTGCATCGCCTGCCTGCCAGACGAGATCCGGAAACGACACGAACCGGGCGCGCAGCAACCAATTCCAGCAGCCCAGGAGACCCCTCACCGCCGGATTGCCCTCGCTGCCCGCCCAGGGCCCGCCGCCGACCCGCCCGTTGCCAGTTGCCAGTCCTTCGCCGCCGCAGGCTTTCCAAATCCCGGTCTGAGGAGACCTTCACTATGATTCGCATCGGAGAACACCTGGTGTGGCTGGCCGTCGCCATCCTTGGCGCGTTTGCCTTCGGCACCGTCGCGCTGGCGCGCGGCGAAGCCGTCAGCGCGTTGTGGATCGTGGTTGCCGCGCTCTGCATCTACCTGATCGCCTATCGGTACTACAGCCGCTTTATCGCCGACAAGGTGATGCAGCTCGATCCCAAGCGCATGACGCCCGCGTGGCGCCATAACGATGGCCTCGACTACGTGCCGACCAACAAGGCGGTCCTGTTCGGCCACCACTTCGCCGCGATTGCCGGCGCCGGCCCGCTGGTGGGCCCGGTGCTGGCCGCGCAGATGGGCTATATGCCCGGCATGCTTTGGCTGCTGGCCGGTGTGGTGTTCGCCGGCGCGGTGCAGGACTTCATGGTGCTGTTCATCTCGACGCGCCGCGACGGCCGCTCGCTGGGCGACCTGGTCAAGTCCGAGATGGGCACGGTGCCGGGCATGATCGCGCTGTTCGGCTGCTTCATGATCATGATCATCATCCTGGCGGTGCTGGCGCTGATCGTGGTGAAGGCGCTGGCGGACTCGCCGTGGGGCACCTTCACCGTGGCGGTGACCATCCCCATCGCCATCTTCATGGGCATCTACACCCGCTACATCCGCCCGGGCCGCATCGGCGAGGTCTCGGTGATCGGCTTCGTGCTGCTGATGCTGGCCATCATCGGCGGCCAGTACGTGCATGAAAGCGCCGTGCTGGCGCCGCTGTTCACCTACGACGGCAAGGCGCTGACCTGGATGCTGATCATCTACGGCTTCATCGCCGCAGTGCTGCCGGTGTGGCTGCTGCTGGCCCCCCGCGACTACCTGTCGACCTTCCTGAAGATCGGCACCATCATCGCGCTGGCGGTGGGCATCCTGATCGTCGCGCCGGAGCTGAAGATGCCGGCCTTCACGCAGTTCGCCGCGGGCGGCGGGCCGGTGTGGTCGGGCAACCTGTTCCCGTTCCTGTTCATCACCATCGCCTGCGGCGCGGTGTCGGGCTTCCACGCGCTGATCTCGTCGGGCACCACGCCCAAGCTGCTCGAGAACGAAACCCACGCGCGCTTCATCGGCTACGGCGCGATGCTGGCCGAGTCCTTCGTCGCCATCATGGCGCTGGTGGCGGCCGCGGTGATCGAGCCTGGCGTGTACTTCGCCATGAACAGCCCGGCCGCGGTGATCGGCACCAGCCCTGAGGCGGTAGCGCAGGCGGTGTCGACCTGGGGCTTCGTGATCACGCCCGACGTGCTGGTGCAGACCGCCAGGGACGTCGGCGAGAACACCATCATCTCGCGCGCCGGCGGCGCCCCGACGCTGGCCGTGGGCATCGCCCACATCCTGCACCAGGTGGTCGGCGGCCAGGCCATGATGGCGTTCTGGTACCACTTCGCCATCCTGTTCGAGGCGCTCTTCATCCTGACCGCGGTCGACGCGGGCACCCGCGCCGGCCGCTTCATGCTGCAGGACCTGCTGGGCAGCTTCGTGCCGTCGATGAAGCGCACCGACTCGCTGCCGGCCAACCTGATCGCCACCGCGCTGACGGTGGCGGCCTGGGGCTACTTCCTGTACCAGGGCGTGGTCGATCCGCTCGGCGGCATCAACACGCTGTGGCCGCTGTTCGGCATCTCCAACCAGATGCTGGCCGCGGTGGCGCTGGTGCTCGGCACCTGCGTGCTGGTCAAGATGAAGCGCGGCCAGTACGCCTGGGTCACGCTGGTACCGACGGTCTGGCTGCTGATCTGCACGCTGACCGCCGGCTGGCAGAAGCTGTTCCATGCCGACCCGAAGGTCAGCTTCCTGACCCACGCCGCCAAGTTCAGCGCCGCCATCGCCGAAGGCAAGGTGCTGGCACCGGCCAAGTCGATGGCGCAGATGCACCGCATCGTCTTCAACGACTACCTGGATGCCGGCCTGTGCGCGTTGTTCATGGTGGTGGTGCTGTCGATCGTCTGCTACGGCTTCAAGACCGCGATGCAGGCGCGCGCGGTAAACCGCCCGACCGACAAGGAAACGCCGTTCGAGCCGCTGCCGGGCGCCGCGTCGGCACAGTCCTGATCCATATCAACAAGGAGCCGCCATGCTGGAACAACTTGGCTCAATGGGCCGGTACCTCGGGCAGTCGCTGCGGCTGATGGTCGGGCTGCCCGACTACCAGACCTATGTGGCGCATATGGAAAGCACGCACCCTGACCGTGCGCCGATGAGCTACGAGGAGTTTTTCCGCGAGCGCCAGGAAGCGCGCTACGGCGGCGGGCAGGGCAAGTGTTGCTGACGGCACGCTGAGCTACGCCGCCGAACCTGGTTCGCGGCAGACAAAGCAGACAGGCGATCACATGATCGCCTGTCTTTTTATTAAGTGTTGTATTTTCACCGCGCCTTTGCCGTGGCCTGATACCCTTTCTGCAGGGGGTTACAGGGCTTTACAGGTGGTTACAGCAAGGCTGCGGCACCTTATCTACACTTGCGACACATCATGGCAATTCGAGGAAAAAAACATATGACTCGCCATCCCATTCGCAACCTGAC
>JABFVP010000154.1 GCA_013362725.1 Cupriavidus sp. | reverse complement strand
ACCGGGCCGTTCCAGACGATGGTGCCTGCGGCCTTCAGCTGCCCGGCCAGCATCGCGGCGGTCTTGGGGCCGATGTCGAGGATCATGTCGTCGTCGGCGACGTCCTTGACGTCCTTGACGGTGGCCGCGGCGGTCGCGCTGAACTCCTTGGCGCAGACCACGTCGACGGGAATGGGCACCGAGGCGCCGCGTTTGGCCATTATGTCGATGATCGCCTTGGCGTCGCCGACCAGGTCGGCTTCGGCCAGCGACTTGCCGATCTTCAGGCCGGCGGCCAGCATGAAGGTGTTGGCGATGCCGCCGCCGACGACCAGGTTGTCGACCTTGTCGGCCAGCGACTTCAGGATGGTCAGCTTGGTCGAGACCTTGGAGCCGGCCACGATCGCCACCAGCGGGCGCGCCGGCTGGCCCAGCGCCTTGCCCAGCGCGTCGATCTCGGCGGCCAGCAGCGGGCCGGCGCAGGCGACCGGGGCGTATTTGGCGATGCCGTGGGTGGTGGCTTCGGCGCGGTGCGCGGTGCCGAAGGCATCGTTGACGTAGATGTCGCAGAGCTTGGCCATCTTCTGCGCCAGTTCGTCGCTGTTCTTCTTCTCGCCCTTGTTGACGCGGCAGTTTTCCAGCAGCACCACCTGGCCGGGCGCCACTTCGACGCCGTCGACCCAGTTCTGCACCAGCTTGACCGGCTTGCCAAGCAGTTCGGACAGGCGCGCGGCGATCGGGGCCAGCGAGTCTTCGGGCTTGAGCTCGCCCTCGGTCGGGCGGCCCAGGTGGGACGTGACCATCACTGCCGCACCGGCGCCCAGGCAGGCCTCGATCGCGGGCACGGAGGCACGGATGCGGGTGTCTTCGGTGATATTGCCGGCGTCATCCTGCGGCACGTTCAGGTCGGCACGGATGAACACACGCTTGCCGGAGAGTTTGCCTTGGGAAATCAGATCGGAAAGACGCAGGACAGAGGTCATGACGGTGGATGGCGCGAGATTTCGCTGCTGATTCGGGGAAACCGGCATTTTACCTGAACGCGATCGGGGCTTTGCCGAATCCGGACCGTGGCGCACCATGATGCGCCCCGCAATGCACAAACCGGTCCTTCAGCCAGCGCCGACGGGCGCCTCGCCTGGACCGACTCCCCACCAAAGAAGGGGCGCCAGCGTTTTCCGCGAGACCCCCAAGTGCGGTAATGTACGCAACGTCTGCTACATCAGACACGCAATCACGCCAGAGCCGGTCTACAAACGGCCAAGACAAGCGGCGGCCGACAAGAGGCTAACAAACGGCCCACTGCAAGCAGCCAGAACAACAAAGCATGCCGGGGTGCGAGCGGACGCACCACCGGCGCCGCGCATTACTTTGTCGCGAATGCAAGGGGTAAGTCAGATGAATGAAGCCGACATGCACGGAGCCATCCGCGGCTTGTACGAGGGCATTCTGGATCCCGGGGCCTGGCAGGACAGCCTGCGCGCCCTGACCGGGCTGGCAGGGGCGGCACATGCCTCGATGATGGTCTGGGATACGGTGCGCGACCAGATCAGCGTCAACGAGATCGTCAACCCGGTGGTCGAGCTGTTCACCGAATACGAATCGGATTACCAGGCGATCGACCCGGCCAAGCAGTTCGCGCCGCGCATGCAGCCGGGCGACTGGTATATCGATGCGCGCGAGCTGGGCGAAGGCACCATGGCGCGCCACCCGTTCTATCGCGATTTCTTCCACCGCTATGGCCTGCGCTCCTACGTCGCCTGCCTGGTCGAGCGCCAGCCCCATTACGAAGTCTATTTCTCGATGCAGCGCGCGCGCCGGCAGCCGCTGTTCTCGAGCGTCGATACCGGCGGCCTGGACCGGATCATCCCGCATATGCGCAGCGCCATGGCGATGCGCGACCGCACGCTCGGGCTGACGGTGCTGGCGCGGCTGTCGACGCAGCTGGTGGAACGGCTCGATTTCGCCCTGCTGGTGTTTTCGCCGCAACGCCACGTGCTGTTGTGCAACCGCGCCGGCGAACGCTGGGCGCGGCGACTGGACCCGGCCGGCAAGGTGTCGGACTGGACCCTGTCGCGCCCGTTCGCCGACATGATCCGGGCCGCCTGCGACCCGCGCCAGGCCGTGGCCGCGCAGGCGGCGCGCGCCACCAGCGGCGACGCCAGCGCGCAGGTCATCGTGCTGCCGCTGCCGCCGTCTCATGCCTTTGCCGCGCAGTGGCAGGAACCGGCCGCGCTGGTGATCGTGCACGAGCAGGACCGCGCGCCACTGCTGCTCGGCCCCGTGCTGCGCGACCTCTACGGGCTGACGCCGGCCGAGACCCGGCTGAGCGTGCAGCTGGCGCACGGCCAGGGCCTGCCCGAAGCCAGCCAGCAGCTCGGCATCCGCCACGAAACCGCGCGCACGCAGCTCAAGGCGGTCTTCCACAAGACCGGCTGCAACAGCCAGGCCCAGCTCACGCATCTGCTCTCGCGCCTGGGCGCGGCGCTGGAACAGGGCTGAACCCGCAAGCCGTGCCACGCGCCGGCGCCGCGCCGGCGGCACGCGCACGGCCACGCGGGTAAAGTGCTAAAAATAAAAGAAGTAAGAAGAAGGGAAGCCATGAGCGACACACAGATGCACGACACCATTCGCGCGCTGTACGAGGGAATTTTCGACGCCGATGCCTGGCAGCGCAGCCTGAGCGCGCTGTGCCAGGTCAGCGGCAGCAGCCACGCGCATCTGCTCGTGCTCGACACCGTGCACGAGCGCGTGCTGGTGCACCAGGAGGTCAACCCGATGCCCGAAGCCGTGGCCGCGTACCGCGAACAGTTCGCCGCGATCGACCCGGCGCTGCCGTTCGCGCGGCGCATGGCGGTGGGCAGCTGGTATATCGATTCGCGCGAGCTGGGGCCGCAGGTCATGCGGCAGTCGCCTTTCTACGGCGAGTTCCTGCGGCCGATCGAACAGTCGTCGGTGATGGCCTGCCTGATCGAGCGCCAGCCGCACTACGACGTGTTCCTGTCGCTGCAGCGCCCGCATGGCCACGACCATTACTCGCCCGAAGATGCGCGCGCGCTCGACTGGGCCATTCCGCACGTGCGCCAGGCCATGGCGCTGCGCGAGCGCACCCACCAGGTGTCGGCGCTGGCGCATGCGTCGTCGCAGCTGATGGAGCGGCTGCCGTTCGGCGTGATCGTGTTCCGCGACGACGGCAAGGCGCTGATGGCCAACAGCATCGGCGAAACCTGGGTGCGGCGGCTGCTGCCGGCGGTGTCGATCGAGACCAGCGTCGCGGCGCCGCTGGCGGCGCGGGAGGATGGCGGCTGGACTTTGTCGCGCCCGTTCGCCGACGCGTTGCGCGCGGCGAGCAATCCGGCCAGCGCCCAGCCGGCGCAGGCGCTGCGCGCCGTCGACGGCGCCGGGAGGCAGGCGCAGGTGATCCTGTTGCCGCTGCCCCCGGCCCATCACCTGGCGCTGGACTGGCAGCGCCCCACCGTGCTGGTAGCGATCCACGAGCCGGGCGCCGCGCCGATGACGCTGCCGACGGTATTGCGCGACCTCTACGGCCTGACGCCGGCGGAGATCCGGCTGGCGCTGCAACTGTCGTCGGGCATCGGCCTGCCCGAGGCCTGCGAGCTGATCGGCATCCGGCGCGAGACCGGGCGCACCCAGCTCAAGGCAATCTTCACCAAGACCGGCACCGGCACGCAGGCGCAGCTGGCGCACCTGCTGACGCGGCTGGGGGTACGGGCCTAGCCGCGCCCGCAGCCAGCGCTGGGGGCACGCATCAGTCGATCGAAGCGCCCACGGTCTTGACCACGCCCGCCCACTTCTGGCGGTCGGCCTTCACTGTCGCCTTGAACTGCTCCACGGTTTCGATCCGCGGCGTGTTGCCGGCATCGATCAGCTTCTGGCGGATCGCCGGCGTTTCCAGCGCCACCCTGACCGCGTCATTGACCTTGCGCGCGCTCTTCGGGTCCAGCCCCCTGGGCCCGAACAGGCCGAACCAGATGGTGCTGTTGAAGCCGGGCAGGCCGCTTTCCGCAATAGTCGGCACATCGGCGATCACCTGCACGCGCTGTTTGGTGGTCACGCCCAGCAGGCGCACCTTGCCGGCGCGGAACTGCGGCAGCACGCTCTGCACCTGGTTGAAGATGCAGCACACCTCGCCCTTCACCACCGCCTGCAGTGCATCGGGGCCACCCTTGTAGGGCACGTGCACCATGTCCAGCCCGGCGCGCGCATTGAACTCGGCAAACGCCAGGTGCGTGCCGGTGCCGTTGCCGGTCGAGGCAAAGTTGTACTTGCCGGGATTGGCCTTGACCTTCTCGATGAACTCCTTGACCGACTTGACGTCGAGCACCGCCGGGTTGACCGTCAGCACGTTCGAGACCTCGACCAGCGGCGCGATCGGGGTGAAATCGGCGTCGGCATCGAACGGCAGGGTCTTGTACAGCGCCGGGTTGATGCCGTGCGTGGCGGCGGTGCCGAGCAGCAGCGTGTAGCCGTCCGGTTTGGCATGCGCCACCACCTCGGAGGCAACGTTGCCGCCGGCGCCCGGCCGGTAGTCATAGATGATGGTGGTCTTCAGCGACTTCTGCAGCGATTCCTGCAGCGTGCGGCCGACGATGTCGACGCCGGAACCCGCGGTGAAGCCCATCAGGATCGTCACCGGCTGCGTCGGCCATTCGCCCTGCGCGTGGGCAGGCATGCTGACCGTGCTGACGGCGGCGGCGGCGCACAGCGCGGCCACGCGGGCGGCGGAACGGAAGGACAAGCGCGGAAGCAGGCGGGACGAGTTGGGCATGGGGGCACCGTCGGTGGATGTCACAAGGAAGCGGCCCGGCGCGGCGCAGCGCGGCGAACCTGCACGATGGCCGGGATCTGAGCCCCGGGCCAGCGCAACAAGATAGCAAGGTTCCTGCCAAAACCAAACGACTGAGTTTGCCTGAAGGTATGCCGTGCGGGCATATGGCAACATGCCACGGCGCGGCCTGCGCCTCAGCGCCGCAGCAGCCCCACCAGTTCGTCGACATCCGGCAGCGGCGCGCCGGTGCCAGCGGCATTGGCGTCGTCCGCTTCCAGCAGGCCGTCGGCGAGCGCGCGCTTGTCGCGGTGCAGCTCGACGATGCGCTCCTCGATGGTGCCGGCATTGATCAGCCGGTACACCGTGACCGGGCGCTGCTGGCCGATGCGGTGCGCGCGGCCCATGGCCTGGTCTTCGGCGGCGGGGTTCCACCACGGGTCGGCGATGATCACGTAGTCGGCCGCGGTCAGGTTCAGGCCGAAGCCGCCGGCCTTCAGGCTGATCAGGAAGACATCGCCCTCGCCCGCCTGGAACGCGGCGACGCGGCGCGTGCGCTCGGCCGCCGGGGTGGCGCCGTCCAGGTATTGCAGCGCCAGCCCGGCGCG
>JABFVP010000298.1 GCA_013362725.1 Cupriavidus sp. | reverse complement strand
CACGCGCTCGCGCGGCAGCAGCTTGCCGCGCGCCAGGTGCTTGTCGCGCGCGGCCGCGCCGCCGCCTTCGGCCAGCTTGGCGATCTTCGCCTTGAGGTCGGCCACCAGCGCGCGCATGGCCTCGGCATTGGCCTTGAAGGATTCGGAGCGAGCGTTCAGTTTGGTTTCGAGCGTGGGCATCTCGGAGTCTCTTGCTGCCAGATAAGGTTGTGCGCCGCCTGCTGCCGTCCTGCCGCGGCCGGCCTCAGCGGGCCTCAGCCGGCTGCCTTGGGCAACGGGTGCCCGGGCATCAGCTCATAGGGATGCTTCCAGCCCGGCAAGTCGCGGAAGCGCTCGGTCCACGCGTGGATATGCGGATATTCCTTGCGCCAGTGCACGCCGATCTCGTCATCGAAGAAGACGTAGCCCGCCAGCGAGAAGTCGGCGATGGTGGCGCGCTCGCCCAGCACGAAGTCGCGTCCGGCCAGGTGCGCGTTCAGCACGTTCCATGCGCCTTCGCAGCGCGCGCGGAAGAACTCCAGCACGGCCGGATCGGGCGACCTGGCGAAGGTGCGCATGAAGCGATAGGTGGCGGTGTACGAGGTGAACTTGTGGTTGTCGAACAGCAGCCAGCGCAGCACCTCGGCGCGCTCGGCTTCGTTGCGCGGGCCGAACGCATCCAGGCGCGCGGCCAGCGTCTCGAGGATGGCGCCGGACTGCGACAGGCGCTGCCCGCCGAATTCAAGCACCGGCACCTCGCCCATCACGTTGATGGCGCGGTATTCCGGGGTGCGGGTCTCGCCGTTGAAGAAATCGACAAAGCGCGCCCGCCACAACGACTGGCCGCGCTGCACGCCGACGGTTTGCAGCAGCTGCGCCACCTTGTAGGCGTTGCCGGACTGGGCAAAGCAATACAGCAGGTACTCGGGCTCGTTCTGCTTGTCGATGCTCATGGTGTCTCCCCGATGATGTCGCCATCCACATAAAGCCAGCGCGGCGCCTCGCCCGGGGCGCGCGCCTCGCAGACGAAGCGGCTGCGCTCATGCAGCCGCCAGGCGCGCCCGTCTACCTTGTAGCGCGCCACGAATTCCACTTCGGCATGCGTGTCGTCCTGCTGCGCATGCGCCTTGACCGCCAGGCCGAGCCAGCGCGTCGCGGTGTCGGGAACCAGGTCGGCCGGACAGGTCGACGCATGCCAGGTCCGGCGCAGCCAGTCGATATCGTTCAGCACATAGGCGCTGTAGCGCGAGCGCATCAGCGCCTCGGCATTGGGCGGCAGCGCCTCGCCGCGGTGAAAGCGGCCGCAGCAGGCGTCATAGTCAGCGCTGCCGCACGGGCACGGCACCGGGCCGGCCTTTGGCAGGCGCTGCGCCGCCCTGGTTGCCTTGGCCGCTTTCATGTCCGTCATCCCACCAGCTCCGGCAGCTCGCGCATATCGGTGAAGATGATGCGCGCGCCGGCCTCGCGCAGCTGCGCGGCATCGTTGCGCGCGGCGTAGCCGAACACCGTCATGCCGGCCGCCACGCCCGCGGTCACGCCGGTCGGGCTGTCTTCCACCACGGCGCAGCGCGCGGGCTCGACCCCCATGGTGCGCGCGGCCAGCAGGTACACGTCCGGTGCCGGCTTGCTGCGCGCCACTTCGGTGGCGGAGAAGATATGCTCGCGCTGGTCCTGCTGGAACAGCTCGACCAGCCCGGTCTTGGTCAGCTGCAGCTTGACCTTGACGCGGTCCGCGCCCGACGCCACGCACACCGGCATGCCGGTGGCGGCGACCGCGCGGATGGCCTCGCGCACATGCGCCACCGCCGCGACCTCTTCCTCCAGCACGGCGTTGCGGCGTGCCAGCCAGGTCGAGAGCCAGTTCTCGGGCAGCGGCGCGCCGCGCATGCGTTCGATCATGTCGAGTTCCTCGCGCACCGCGCGGCCCAGGAACAGGCGCGTGGAATCTTCCAGCGAGATCTCGATGCCGAGCTCGTTCAGCATCTGGTTGAGCACGCGGTTGACGATGGGCTCGCTGTCGACGAGCACGCCGTCGCAATCGAAGATCACACAATCGAAGCGGCCGGAATGGCCGGGGGTTGCTGCAGTCATGCGGGTTTCTTTTCCTTGGTATCGGGGGTGGGCACGGCCCTGAGCTCGGTCTGGCGGCGGCTCTTCAGGTGGGCCTCGACCTGGTCGAAGCGGTCGAAGCCCCAGAACGGCTCGCCGTCGACGATGACGAAGGGCGAGCCGAACACGCCCTTGGCCATCGCCACGTCGATCTCGGCCTTGAGCTGGTCCTTGATCTGGTAGCTGGTGGCGCCGGCGTCGAGCGCCTGCACGTCCACGCCCAGCGGCTCGGCCAGCTTCATGATCTCGGCCGGCTCGGCGATATTGATGTCGTCGACGAACAGCGCGCGGTACACCGAGCGGGCAAAGGCCGCGGCGAGGTCGTCGCCGTGATGGTTCTGCAGCCACAGCATGGCGCGCGCGGCATGCGTGGTCGGCAGCGGGAAATGCGTGGGGCGCTTGTATTCGATGCCGTGGAAGCGCGCGGTGCGCTCGAAGTCGCGCCAGCTGTAATCGCCCTTGAGCGGCAGCTGCGGCAGCGGCGACGCGCCGGTGGTCTTGAACACCACGCCCAGCAGGATCGGATGCCAGGCGACGTTGCGCCCGTACTTCTGCGCCAGGTCGTCGATACGGGTGCTGGCGAAGTAGCCGTACGGCGAAGAGAAATCAAAGTAGAAGTCGATCGCTGCGGTCATGTCGGGGCCCTGTTCTTGTGGTGGCAGATCCGGTTGCGGGGAAACGTGACGCCGGCGCGGCACGCCTGCCCATCGTACGCGCAAATGGCGGCGCTAGGCCAGCGCGCGCGCGATCAGGATCTTCTGGATGTCGCTGGTGCCCTCGTAGATCTGGCACACGCGCACGTCGCGGTAGATGCGCTCGACCGGGAAGTCGCTGACGTAGCCGTAGCCGCCGAACACCTGGATCGCGTCGGAGCAGACCCGCTCGGCCATCTCGCTGGCGAACAGCTTGGCCATCGCCGCCTCCTTCAGGCACGGGCGGCCGGCATCGCGCAGCGCGGCGGCGTGCCACACCATCTGGCGCGCAACGTCGATGCGCGTCGCCATCTCGGCCAGGCGGAACTGCACCGCCTGGTGCTGGAACAGCGGCTGGCCGAAACTCTCGCGTTCCTTGGCATACGCCAGCGCCGCCTCGAACGCGGCGCGCGCCATGCCGATGCTCTGCGAGGCGATGCCGATGCGGCCGCCCTCCAGCCCCGACAGCGCCATCTTGTAGCCGCCGCCCTCGTCGCCGAGCAGGTTCGCCGCCGGCACGCGGCAGTCCTCGAACAGGATCTGCGCGGTGTCGGAAGAGTGCTGGCCGAGCTTGTCCTCGAGCCGCGCCACGACATAGCCCGGGGTCGAGGTCGGCACGATAAAGGCGCTGATGCCGCGCTTGCCGGCAGCCTTGTCGGTCACCGCCAGCACGATCGCGACGTCGGCATTCTGCCCGCTGGTGATGAACTGCTTGACGCCGTTGAGCACGTAGTGGTCGCCGTCGTGGACCGCGCTGGTGCGCAGCGCCGCGGCATCGGAGCCGACGTGCGGCTCGGTCAGGCAGAACGCGCCCAGCATCTCGCCACGCGCCAGCGGCACCAGCCACTGCTGCTTCTGCGCCTCGCTGGCGAACGACATCAGCATGCTGCACACCGGGCAGTTGTTGACGCTGATGACGGTGGAGGTGCCGCCGTCGCCCGCGGCGATCTCTTCCAGGATCAGCGCCAGTGACAGGTAATCGAGCCCGGCGCCGCCATACTGCTCCGGCACCGCCACGCCATACGCGCCCAGCGCCGCCAGCTCGCGGTGCACGTCCTTGGGGAAGGTCTTGTCGCGATCCCACTGCGCGGCCTGCGGCGCGATCACTTCCTGCGCGAACTGCCGCACGGCATCGCGGATCATTTCCTGTTCGGGGGTCAGCAGCATGTCGGTTCGGGGTTCAGGTGTGCGGGCGCCCTTACCATGGGATGGGCGTGCCGTCGTAGTTGTGGAAGGTGCCGTTGTCGCGGCGCTTGACGCTGGCCAGTACCTGTCGCATGCCCTTGACGCTCTGCTGCACGGTCAGGTCGGCTTCCTGGCCGCCCATGTCGGTCTTGACCCAGCCCGGGTGCAGCGCGACGCAGGTGGCATGGCGCGCGTCCAGCGCCACCGCGCGCAGCGCCGCGTTGGCGGCCGCCTTGCTGACGCGGTACAGCCAGCTGGTGCTGTGCTCCATCGCGCCGATGCTGCCCATGCGCGAGGACAGCACCGCCAGCACGCCGCCATGGCCGGACTGCCCGGCCTCGACATAGGGCAGCAGCAACGGCAGCGCCATCATCGGCCCCAGCACGTTGACATGCATGACGCGGTCGAACTCCGGCGGCGTGACCGGCTGCGCGCTCTCGGTGCGCGGCCCCATCACGCCGGCGTTGTAGACCGCCACGTCGAGCGCCTCGCCGTCGAGCTTCCAGCCCAGGCCCGCCACCGCGCCGGCATCGGACAGGTCGGCCTGATGCGCCTCGGCGCCGAGCGCCTGCAGCGCACCGACGCCTTCGGGCGTGCGCGCCGCCGCGATGACGCGCCAGCCGTCGGCACGGTACTGGCGCACGAATTCAAGGCCGATGCCGCGCGAGGCACCGAGGATGAGGGCGGTTGGCAAGGGTGGGACTCCTTTCTCTGGTTTCGCTCCCCTCTCCCATTTATGGGAGAGGGGTTGGGGGAGAGGGCCGGCGCTGGCTCGAAGTGCGGCTTTTCGGTATGCCTGCGCCTGCCCTCACCCCCGCCCCTCTCCCGCGCGCGGGAGAGGGGAGAAAACAAGCGGGACTTGGGACAGGCTTACAAGATCTCGATCCCCACCGCCGTCGCCTCGCCGCCGCCGATGCACAGGCTGGCCACGCCGCGCTTGCCGCCGGTCTTGCGCAGCGCGCCGATCAGCGTGGTCATGATGCGCGCGCCCGAGGCGCCGATGGGGTGGCCCAGCGCGCAGGCGCCGCCGTGGATATTGACCTTGTCGCGCGGGATCTTGAGGT
Organism: Cupriavidus sp.; assembly: GCA_013362725.1. GTDB lineage: Bacteria > Pseudomonadota > Gammaproteobacteria > Burkholderiales > Burkholderiaceae > Cupriavidus. The sequence continues at coordinate 11,958 of JABFVP010000298.1, read as the reverse complement.
CGTGCATGGCCGCCATCGGCACCACGGCGAAGGCCTCGTTGATCTCGAACAGGTCGACGCTGTCGGTGTTCCAGTCGAGCTTGCGGTACAGCTTGGCGATGGCCTCGACCGGCGCGGTGGTGAACCAGCCCGGCGCCTGCGCATGGGTGGTGTGGCCCAGCATGCGGGCGATCGGCCGCAGGCCCAGCGCCTTCGCGGTCGAGGCGCGCATCATCACCAGCGCCGAGGCGCCGTCGTTGATCGACGACGACGAGGCCGCGGTAATGGTGCCGTCCTTGGCAAAGGCCGGCTTGAGCGACGGGATCTTGTCGAGCTTGATGCGGCGCGGGCCTTCGTCGGTATCGATCACGGTGTCGCCGCCCTTGCCCGATACCGTCACCGGCGCGATCTCCCAGCGGAAATCGCCGCTCTCGGTGGCCTGCTGCGCGCGGCGCACGCTTTCCATCGCGAACTCGTCCTGCTGCTGGCGCGTGAAGCCGTACTTGGCGGCGCAGTCCTCGCCGAAGGTGCCCATGGCGCGGCCCTTGTCATAAGCGTCTTCGAGGCCGTCGAGCATCATGTGGTCGTAGATCATGCCGTGGCCGATGCGATAGCCGCCGCGGCCCTTCGGGATCAGGTACGGCGCATTGGTCATGCTTTCCATGCCGCCGGCGACCGCGATCTCGAACGAGCCCGCGACCAGGCCGTCATAGACGGTCATGGCCGCGCGCATGCCCGAGCCGCACATCTTGTTGACGGTGGTGCAGCCCGTGCCCAGCGGCAGGCCCGCGCCGAGCGCGGCCTGGCGCGCCGGGGCCTGGCCCTGCCCGGCGGGCAGCACGCAACCGAACACCACTTCCTCTACCTGCTCGGGCTTGAGCCCGGCGCGCTCGACCGCGGCGCGGATGGCCACGGCGCCCAGCTGCGGCGCGGTAACGCTGGCGAATTCGCCCTGGAACGCAGCCATCGGCGTGCGGGCGGCTGAAACGATGACGATCTCTTCCATGTCGGGTCTCCTGGATCGGTAGCTAGGTATCGGTGGTGGCGGATAGAGGGTTCAGCGGATCGACGCCTGCGGCGGCTCGCCGTACTGGCGGTAAGCCGCGGCCAGCTGCTCGTGCAGCTCGTCGTTGTTGCTGGCGGCCATGCCGAGGTCGCGCAGCAGGCCATCGGACACGCCGTAGATCCAGCCGTGCACGGTGATGGCCTGGCCGCGGGCCCAGGCGTCCTGGATCACGGTGGTCTGGCAGACGTTGTTGACCTGCTCGATCACGTTGAGCTCGCACAGCCGGGTGTGGGCGTCGTCCTCGCGCAGGATGGTGCCGAGGTAGGACTCATGCTTGTCGGCCACGTCGCGCACATGGCGCAGCCAGTTGTCGGCCAGGCCGATGCGCTCGCGCTTGAGCGCCACCTTGACGCCGCCGCAGCCATAGTGGCCCACCACGGTGATATGGCGCACCTTGAGCACTTCCACCGCGAACTGGATCACCGACAGCGCGTTCAGGTCGCTGTGCGCGATCACGTTGGCGATGTTGCGGTGGACGAACACCTCGCCCGGGGCCAGCCCCAGGATCTGGTTGGCCGGCACGCGCGAATCGGAGCAGCCGATCCACAGGTACTCCGGCGCCTGCTGGTTGGCCAGCCGGGTGAAGAAGGCGGGGTCTTCCGCGTTGACGCGATCGACCCAGTCGCGGTTGTTGCGGAACAGCTGGGCGATGGCGTCATTCATGCGACTCTCCTTGCAGGGCCGGCAGCGGGCTGTGGCTGGGGCTGATCAACGGACGGCTCGGCGCCGTAGCGGTGGATGAATCGCTCTGAAGCGTGATAGGCAAAAAAGTCATGGACATGTCCGGCCAGCAGCCGGTCCTTGTGGCTCTGCCACATGGCAGGGTCAAAAAAATCCGCATGGTGCCGCAGGAACGCCGCGCCGACGCGCGGATCGCCCAGCAGGAAGGTGCGGAAGGTCTCGGGAAAGATGTCGTGCGGACGCACGGTGTACCAGACTTCGCCCGACATCTCCTCTTCCTCGTTGCGCGGCTGCGGCACGTGGCGGATGTTGCAGTCGGTCAGGTACTCGATCTCGTCGTAGTCGTAGAACACCACGCGGCCGTGGCGCGTGACGCCGAAGTTCTTGTACAGCATGTCGCCCGGGAAGATGTTGGCGGCCATCAGTTCCTTGATGGCATTGCCATATTCCAGCACGCCGTGCTCGACCTGTTCGTCGGAGCCCTCCTGCAGGTAGATGTTCAGCGGCGTCATGCGGCGCTCGATATAGACGTGGCGCACCACGATCTCTTCGCCGCCGTCCTTGGCGCGCTGGTATTCGATCATCGAGGGCGCGTGCTGCTCGAACTCGCGCACCAGCGCCTCGTCGAAGCGCGACAGCGGAAACGCCACGTCGGAGTATTCCAGCGTATCAGCCATGCGGCCGACGCGGTCGTGCTGCTTGACCAGCTGGTACTTCGACTTGACCAGCTCGCGCGTGGTTTCCTTGGGCGCCGGGAAAAAATCGCGGATTACCTTGAACACGTACGGGTACGACGGCAGCGTAAACACCAGCATCACCAGCCCGCGGATGCCGGGCGCGACGATGAACTTGTCCGACGAATGCTGCAGGTGGTGCAGGAAATCGCGGTAGAACAGGTTCTTGCCCTGCTTCTGCAGGCCCAGCGAGGTATAGATCTCCGCGCGCGGCTTGCGCGGCATGATGTCGCGCAGGAAGGTCACGTAGGCCGACGGAATCTCCATGTCGACCATGAAGTAGGAGTGCGTGAACGAGAACAGGATCAGCAGCTGTTCCTTCTTCAGCAACACCGTGTCGAGCACCAGCTTGCCTGATGGCCCGTGCAGGATCGGGATCGCCAGCGGGAAGGTGCGGTCGCCGTTGACGATGCGCCCGATGATGAAGGCCGCCTTGTTGCGGAAGAACAGCGACGACAGCGTATGGATCTGGAAATTCGGCGCGATGCGCAGGTCGCCGAAATGCTCGCCGACGGCGCGCACCACGTAGCCGATGTCGCGCGGCAGGTCCTCGAACGCGCGCTCGAGCTGGAAGTTATGGACGATGCGCTCGAAACACGCGGCCATGCCCTCGCGGCTGCCCGGATAGTAGGCGCGAAAGGTCGGGCGCGTCGGCGACTCCTCGTTCTCGATGTACTCGGTCGAGATCGCCGGGCGCACGAAGATGAAATCGTTGTTGAAGTACGAGCGGTGCAGGATGCGCGTGCACACCGAGTTGAAAAAGGTCTCGGCCAGTTCGGGCTGGTGATGGTTGGTCAGCAGCCCGATGTAGTGCAGCTTGATCTGCTGCCAGATCTCGTCTTCGATGTTCTCGGCGTCGTACTCGTCTTCCAGGATTACGCTGGATTCGCGCACGCGCTCGTTGTAGAACGCGATGCGGTCGCGCTGGATCTGCTGCAGCCCGTGCCAGTCGCCGGCCTCGAACTTCAGCTTGGCCTGGTGGCTGACCTCGCGGAACAGGCGGTAGTGCTTGTCGAACCCGTCGAGCATCGTTCTCGCCACATCGTAGGCAATCTGCGAGGAGAGCAGTTTGGGGAAGTGGGACATGGGTCGACGGGGACGACTGCGTGACGGTCTTGCGACAGGTAGTGAGATTGTAAATGGGTTCGGGGCACGGGCTGCGGATGTCCGGGGGCGCCGGAGGTGATTCCGGCGCCCCGGCGCACCGTTACATCGTTTCCGCGAACAGCTCGCGCCCGATCAGCATGCGGCGGATCTCCGAGGTGCCGGCGCCGATCTCGTACAGCTTGGCGTCGCGCCACAGGCGCCCGGCCGGGTACTCGTTGATATAGCCGTTGCCGCCCAGGATCTGCACGGTCTCGCCCGCCATCCAGGTGGCCTTCTCGGCCGTGTACAGGATCACCGCGGCGCAGTCCTTGCGCACCTGGCGCACGTGGTCGCTGCCGAGCGCGTCGAGGTTCTTGCCGACCGTGTACAGGTAGCTGCGCGCCGCCTGCAGCGTGGTGTACATGTCGGCCACCTTGCCCTGGATCAGCTGGAATTCGCCGATGCTCTGGCCGAACTGCTTGCGGTCGTGGATGTACGGCGTGACCACGTCCATGCACGCCTGCATGATGCCGACCGGGCCGCCCGACAGCACTGCGCGCTCGTAGTCCAGGCCGCTCATCAGCACCTTGGCGCCGCCGTTCTCGGCGCCGAGGATGTTCTCCACCGGCACCTCGACGTCCTCGAACACCAGCTCGCCGGTGTGCGAGCCGCGCATGCCCAGCTTGTCCAGCTTCTGCGCTACCGAGAAGCCCTTCATGCCCTTCTCGACGATAAACGCGGTCATGCCGCGCGCGCCCAGCTCGGGCTCGGTCTTGGCGTAGACCACCAGCACGTCGCAGTCCGGGCCGTTGGTGATCCACATCTTGGTGCCGTTCAGCACGTAGCGGTCGCCTTTCAGCTGAGCGCGCAGCTTCATGCTGACCACGTCGGAGCCGGCGTTGGGCTCGCTCATCGCCAGCGCGCCGATCCATTCGCCCGACACCAGCTTGGGCAGGTACTTGGCCTTCTGCGCGGCCGTGCCGTTGCGGTGGATCTGGTTCACGCACAGGTTCGAGTGCGCACCGTACGACAGGCCCACCGACGCCGAGGCGCGGCTGATTTCTTCCATCGCGATCATGTGCGCCAGGTAGCCCATGTTGGCGCCGCCGTATTCCTCGGCCACGGTGATGCCGAGCACGCCGAGGTCGCCCATCTTCTTCCAGGCGTCCATCGGGAACTGGTCGGTGCGGTCGATCTCGCCCGCGCGCGGGGCCAGCTCGGCCTGGGCCCAGTCGCGCACGGCGCCGCGCAGCATGTCGATGTCTTCGCCCAGTTCGAATTTCAGGCCTGGCAGTTCAGTCATGATTGTCTCCTGTAGGAATCGGTGTGTCGGGGTTTCCGGGTTGCCGGATCGATCGGTTCAGACGTGGCCAAGCGTTTTGACCACGCACAGCGTCATCAGCATGGTCGCCACCGGCTTGCGGCGGCCTTGCTGCTCGACGTAGACATCGCCCTGCGCCACGATCAGCGTGCGCCCGGGCTTGAGCACCCGCCCCACCGCCACCAGGCGTTCGCCCTGGGCGGGGGACAGCAGGTTGATCTTGTACTCGGCGGTCAGGCCCGCCTCTTCCTCGCCGACCAGCGTCAGCGCGGCATAGCCGCAGGCGCTGTCGGCCAGCGCGCCGACCACGCCGCCGTGGAAAAAGCCGTGCTGCTGGGTCACGCCCTCGGACCACGGCATCGCCAGTTCCACCTCGCCGCGCTGCACGCGCGCCAGTTCGGCGCCGAAGGTCCGCATCAGCCCCTGGCGCGCGAAACTGGTGGCAATGGCGTCGGCCCGCGCGGCGGGCAGCGGTTCCGGTTCAGCGGGCACGGCATGGGCGAGGGAGGCGGTCATGGCGGGTTCGGTGTGGGCCTATGCGATGGAAGAGCGCACGGGCTCGCGCGCTGTCCGGTTATTCTATTTACGTTTACGTAAACGTCAATCCCGAATCGCACTAATGCCCGCGCCAAGGACGCTCAGGCGGCATGGGTCTGGTCCTGCGCATCGTCGCCGCTCTGCGCCGCCAGCAAGGCCTTGCACTGGCGTTCATGCTGGTCGATCTCGGCCAGCTGCGCCTGCAGGTCTTCCATCTGGCGCTCGAGCGTGCGGCGGTGTGCCGCGAGCGCGACAAGGAACCGGTCCAGTTGCGGCGCGGTATCGCGCGGCGATTCATAAAGATCGAGGATCTCGCGGATCTCATTGAGAGTAAGCCCCAACCTCTTGCCACGCAGCGTCAGCTTGAGCCGGGTCCGCTCGCGGCCGTTGTAGACGCGTTTGCGCCCGCCCGGCCCTTCGCGCTGCGGCGACAAAAGGCCCTGGTCCTCGTAGAAGCGGATGGCACGCGGCGTGACGTCGAATTCACGCGCGAGATCGGTAATGGTGTAGGTGGCGGAAGCCGCCGCTGGCGTCGCTGACATGGCGTGACCAAAGAAAGTGAACGGTCGTTCGTTGCGAAGTCAAGTTTTCGCTTAAGATGGAAACGAACCCGTATGGTTGACGTTTACGTTAGCGTCAACCAGATCGGCTGGCAACAGGTGCTTGCACGCCCCCCTCGCGCATGATCGGCGGCGTGCCGGCAGAACGAGAAAGCCCGCGCCCCGCCGCCAGGCTTCGACCACGAGACTCCTCATGAACGCACTCGAACACCAGCTCCAATACCCGTTCGGCGACACCATGCCCGCCCCCGGCACCAAGCAGGAAGTCGCCCCCGGCGTCTACTGGCTGCGCATGCCGCTGCCGTTCGCACTCGACCATATCAACCTGTGGCTGCTGCGCGACCGCCTGGACGGACGCGACGGCTGGACCATCATTGACTGCGGCATCACCAACGATGTCATCAAGGGCCACTGGGAAACGATCTTCGCCAACGAGCTGGAAGGCCTGCCGGTGGTGCGCGTGCTGGTCACGCACAGCCACCCCGACCACGTCGGCCTGGCGCACTGGCTGTGCCGGCGTTTCGACGTGCGCCTGTGGATGAGCCTGGGCGACTACATGAGCGCGCGCGTAATGGGCAGCGGCACAGGGGCCGGCTCCAGCGCCGGCGGCGAAGCGGCCGCCGCCCATTTCGCGCTGCACGGCCTGACCGATCCCGACAGCCAGGAAAAGCTGCGCGCGCGCAAGACCTACTACCCGTCGCTGGTGCCCGACCTGCCGACCCAATACCGCCGCCTGATGGAAGGCGACACGGTGCGAATCGGCACCGACCCGGCCACCTCCGGCTGGCGCGTGATCACCGGCTTCGGCCATTCGCCCGAGCATGTGGCGCTGTATAACGCCGCCACCAATGTGCTGGTCTCCGGCGACATGGTGCTGCCGCGCATCTCGACCAATGTCAGCGTGTTCGACATGGAGCCCGAGGCCAATTCGCTGCAGCACTACCTGGATTCGCTGGGCAAGTACGAGCCGCTGCCGCAGGACGTGCTGATCCTGCCGTCGCACGGCCGACCGTTCCGCAACCTGCATATCCGCATCATGCAGCTGCGCGAACACCATGCCGACCGCCTCGCCGAAACCCTGGAGGCGTGCCGCGAGAAACCCTGCAGCGCGCACGACATCGTCAGCGTGATCTTCAAGCGCCAGTTCGACATCCACCAGATGACCTTCGCCATGGGCGAGTCGCTGGCCCACCTGCACTGCCTGTGGCACCGCGGCGAGCTGGTGCGCGCAACCGGCGACGACGGCGTGATCCGTTTCCGCGCCGCCTGAGCCCTTCAGTTGGCGGCCGCCAGCGCCGCCAGGTAGCGCACCCCGTCGACGGCGCGGCTGCCGTACCACGACAGCATCTCGCCGTCGACCAGCAGCACCGGCTTGCCGAGCTGGCGCTCGAGCGCGTCGGCATGGTCTTCGGTAAAGCGATAGGGCTCGGTCGACAGCAGCACCAGGTCGAGCTCGCGCACCAGCGCGTCGCTCCAGCGGAAGGTCGGATAGCGCTCGCCGGGCGCATTCGGACGGCTGCAGTCGCCGCCTTCGCAGGCCTGGACGGTATCCGCGCCGCCAGGCCAGGTCTGCCAGTTGGCCAGCGCCAGCATGCGGCTGATATAGGTGTCGCGCGACACCGTCATCCACGGGTCCTGCCAGATCGCATACAGCACGCGCCGCGCCGGCCACGGCCGCACGCGGATCGCATCCAGTTGCGCCTGCAGCGCGGCGCACAGCGCCTCGGCTTCGGCATGACAGCCGAAGATGCCGCCGAGCAGCCGGTACAGCTCCAGGTTGTCCTCGGGCGCGCACGGATGAGTGACGATCACGTTGGGCACGAAGGCGCGGATCTCGTCCACTGTCTCGCGCCGGTTCTCGTCGATATTGACCACCACATGGGTGGGCGCCAGCTCGCGCAGCCGCGCCACGTTGACGTCCTTGGTGCCGCCCACCTTGGGCACGGCGCGCACCGCCGGTTCCGGGTGGATGCAGAAGCCCGTGCGCGCCACCATCTGCCGCGCCAGCCCGAGCGCGAACAGCAACTCAGTCACCGACGGCACCAGCGAGGCGATCCGCACCACGCCGGTGGCGGCGGCATGCTGCTGGCCGATGGCGTCGCGCCACATCTCAGGGCTCCGGGGATGTGTCGGCACGGCGCGGCTTGCGCGGTGCGCCCGCGGCCAGCGCGTCATACAGCCAGCGCGGCATCACGTGCAGCAGCGCCGCCACCACGCCCATCGGCCACGGGATCACGCGGAAGCGCCGGCCCGCCGCGATCACGCGCACGGCCTTGCGCGCGAACACGTCGGCATCGGTCAGGAACGGCATGCGGTACGGGTTGTGCGCGGTCATCGGCGTGCGGATATAGCCGGGCGCGATGGTGACCACGCGGATGCCGTGCCGGCGCTGCTCCAGACGCAGGCTTTCGAGCAGCTTGATCACCGCCGACTTGGAAGCGCTGTAGGCCCCGGCGCCCGGCAGCCCGCGCACGCCGGCGACGCTGGCAATGCCCACCAGCGTGCCGCGCCGCCCGAAGTGGCCGGGCTCGCGCGCCTGCATCGCATGCAGAAAAGGCTGGAAGGTGGTCAGCACGCCGAACCAGTTGGTGTCCATGACCTGGCGGAAGGCGTCCAGGTCCTCGCGCTCGCTGGCGACGGTGCCGACCGAGACCCCGGCATTGGCGATCACCACGTCCGGGCAGCCGAAATGGCCGAGGAAGTCGTCCGCCGCCCGCGCCATCGCCTCGGCGTCGCGCACGTCGGCGCCATAGATTCGCACCGCGCCCGGGTTGGGCAGCGTTGCCACGAACTCGCGCAACGCGTCCTCGCGCCGCGCCACCAGGCCGAGAATGGCGCCCTGCGCGGCGTATTCGCGCGCAAGCGCCTGGCCCAGGCCGCTGGAGGCGCCGGTGAGGAAAACTTTGAGGGGACGCATCGTCGGAGGGCGGAGGGAGAAGTTGCGGATACCCTGACAATACCACTGGCGGGCTCCCTCTCCCGCTTGCGGGAGAGGGTTGGGGAGAGGGCCGGCTTGTCTACGAAGTACAGCGCGATGGTATGCGTGCGCCTGCCCTCTCCCCCGCCCCTCTCCCGCAGCAGGCGGGAGAGGGGAGCAAACCGGCGGCTTAACGAAGGCCGCCGGTCATGCTTACATCTTCTTCGCCTTTATCTGTTCCACCAGGTAATCCATGGTCTGCACCGCTCCCTGCTTGTTGCCGGCGATCGACGGCGAGGTCACGTACTTGCCCTGCACCACCACGGTCGGCACGCCGTCGATCTTGTAGGCGTCGGCGATCTTGTTGGCGCGCTGCGAGTTGGTCGTCACCGTGAACGAGTTGTACGCATCGAGGAAGGCCTTGCGGTCGACGCCGTTCTTGGCCATGAAATCGGCGATCTCGTTGGGGTCGGTCAGGCGCTTGCGGTCCACGTGGATGGCGCTGAAGACCTTGCCGTGCATGGCGTCGAGCTTGCCGATGGCTTCCAGCGCGTAAAAGATCTTGGTGTGCGGCAGCAGGTCGTCGCGGAATGCGACCGGCACGCGCTTGAACACGATGTTGCTGCCCTGCTTCTTGACCCAGGCTTCCAGGTCGGGCTCGAAGTCATAGCAGTGCGGGCAGCCATACCAGAAGAACTCGGTCACCTCGATCTTGCCCGCCGCGACCGGTTGGGGCGTCTTCAGGACCTGGTACTCCTTGCCTTCAGCAGGAGCCGCCTGCGACGGGGCGGACATCAGCAGGCCGCCCACGGCGGCAAACATGGCGAACAGTGCGGCGAGTTTTTTCATTTGAGAACGGCCTTGCGGTTTGGACGATGAGCGTATGACAGCGGCGGCGGCACCCGGTTCATCGGCGCGCCCGCCGCTTCTGGCGGGAACCTGTTGCTGCGGTGTTGCGGCGGTTACCGGGTATTAAGCGGTGCCGCCTACTGCTTGGTAAAGCGGATCACCGAGGCCTCGAATCCGGACGACTGCAGCCGGTCGCGCGCCTTGTTCATGTCTTCGATGCGGTTGTACGGCCCCAGGCGCACCCGGTACATCTTGACCCCGTTGACATCACGCTCGGTGATGCGGGCCTCGAAGCCCTGCATCGCCAGGTTGGCCTTCTGGCGGTCGGCATCGTCCGACGAACGGAACGCGCCCACCTGCAGCAGGTAGCCCACCTTGTGCGCGTCGGCCTGGGCGATCTCGGCGATCGGGTCGGACACCGGCTTCTCGGCCGGCTTGGTGGCGAGCGGCTTCTCCGCGGGCTTCTCGACGGGCTTCTCGACGGGCTTGTCCAGCGGCTTGTCCGCCGGCTTCTCCGCCGGGCGCGTCGCCACCGTCGGCTGGCCGTTCTGCTTGGGCTCGGGTTCCGGCGCCTGGCCCACCGGCTTGGCCGGGGTCTTGCTCCACAGCGGCTTGTTCGGGTCGCTCGGGCCTTCGTCGGCGCGCTGGGCCGGGGCCGGCAGCTGGCTGGTAACGTTGCCGGGCTCGCTCGGCCGGGGAGCGTGTTTCTGCTGGAACGGCGTCGGCGACTTGGTGATGTACAGGGCGACCACCACGGCGATGGCCAGCCCGACGATCAGCCCGAGCACCAGGCCCAGGAACGTACCGCCGCGCTGCTGGCTGCGGCGGACATTGCGCGACTCGCGCTTGCGTTGCTGTTGCATGAAGTCCTCTTCGGTGATGCCGGGATTATAGAGCCAGTGCCGCCGCCGGCCGCACTGGATCGTCCCCGGGACCGGCGGGAGCCGGGCGCCGGCTGCGTGCTTACATGCGGCGCGGGGCGGACACCCCGATCACCGCCAGGCCGTTGCGCAGCACCTGGCGCGTGGCGGCCAGCAGCGCCAGGCGGGCGCGCTTGACGGCTTCGTCGTCGACCAGCACGCGGTCGGCGTTGTAGAAGGCGTGGAAGTCGCCGGCCAGGTCGCGCAGGTAGAAGGCCACCGCGTGCGGCGCCAGTTCGGACGCGGCCGCCGCCAGCATGTCCGGGAACTCGGCCAGGCGCTGTCCCAGCGCCAGTGCCTGGGCGCTGGCTTCGGCGCCGGTCACGGCGGCCAGGTCGGCGCCGGCCAGCTCGGCCAGGCGCGCTTCCCATTCCGCGCCGCCCCACGACTCGAAGATCGAGCAGATGCGGGCGTGGGCGTACTGGACGTAGTACACCGGGTTTTCGTCGTTCTGCTTGAGCGCCAGGTCGACATCGAACACGAACTCGGTATCGGCCTTGCGCGACAGCAGGAAGAAGCGCACCGCGTCGCGGCCGCGGGTGAAGTGCGCGGGCCAGTCGGCCACACCGCCGTCCAGGCAGCCACGGATGGTTTCGTCGCCACCGTTGGACCATTCGATCAGGTCGCGCACGGTGACGTAGGAGCCGGCGCGCTTGGAGATCTTGACCTCCTCGCCGTTCTTCATCACCGTCACCATCTTGTGCAGCACGTAGTCGGGATAGCCCGGCGGGATGCCGAGGTCCAGGCCCTGCAGGCCGGCGCGCACGCGCGCGATGGTGCCGTGGTGGTCGCTGCCCTGCACGTTGATGACCTTGGTGAAGCCGCGCTCCCACTTGGTGGTGTGGTAGGCCACGTCCGGCACGAAGTAGGTATAGGTGCCGTCGCTTTTCTTCATCACGCGGTCCTTGTCGTCGCCGTCGTCGGTGGTGCGCAGCCACAGCGCGCCCTCGCTCTCGTAGGTCTTGCCCTTGCCAATCAGCGACTGCACCGCGGCGTCGACGCGGCCGTCGCTGTACAGCGACGACTCCAGGTAGTAGCGGTCGAACTTGACGCCGAAGGCCTGCAGGTCGATGTCCTGCTCGTTGCGCAGGTAGGTCACGGCGAACTTGCGGATCGAATCGATGTCCTCGACGTTGCCCGACGCGGTCACGGGCTCGCCGTCGGAGGCGCTGACGGTCTTGCCGGCAAGGAAGTCGGCGGCGATGTCGGCGATGTAGTCGCCGTTGTAGGCGGCCTCGGGCCAGCTGGCATCGCCCGGCTTGAGGCCGCGCGCGCGTGCATGAACCGACAGCGCCAACGTCTGGATGT
>JABFVP010000326.1 GCA_013362725.1 Cupriavidus sp. | reverse complement strand
TTTCCAGGCCCTCGACCGCAACGATATGGCCGCCCGCTTCCTTCACCGTATCCCGCACCGACGCTGCCAGCGCCTTGGTCTGCCGGTTGGAGGTCCCGCTGGCAATCACCACCCGGTCGAACAGTTCCGTCAGGTGGCTGGTGTCGTACACCTTGATGTCCTGCGCTTTGACATCCTCGAGGCCGTCGACGATGGCGCGTTGCAGTTTACGAATATCCATGGGTGTCTTCTTGTTCAGCTCAGATCGGTTTGGGGGGTGGGCGCCGGGGTCGATGCAACCCTGGTCAGGCCCGGGCCGGGGCGTTGCGGTACAGCCCGTGGCTGGCAATGTAGTGTGCCACGCCGGGCGGCAGTTGGTCATCTGCCGGCTGGCCGGCCGCCAGCCGCTGGCGCAGATGGGTGGAAGAGAGGTCGACGGCGAGCGTCTGGTCGATCCACATCCGGCCGGAGGGCGTGCATTGTATCAGGTGCGTGTCGGCCTGGCGCTCGGCCAGCGCGGCCAGCACCGGACCCTCCAGCGCCTCCAGCGCAAAGCGCGGCCGTGTCGCGGTGCACAAGTGCACGTGCGCGAACAGTTCCTGCCAGCCATGCCAGGTGTGCAGGCGCAGCAGCTGGTCGGCGCCCATCAGCCAGCACAGCGAGGCCGCGGGACCGTATTCGTCGCGCAGCTGGCGCACCGTGTCGATGGTGTAGCTGGGGCCGGCACGGTCCACTTCCATGCGGCTGACGCGGACCCTGGCGCCGCTGTCGCCCAGTGCCGTCGCGGCCAGCTCGGTCATCGCCAGGCGGTCGGCGGCCGGGGTCACGTCGTCGCCCTTCTGCCAGGACTGGCCGGTGGGAATCCACACCAGCTCGTCCAGGCCAAGGTGGTCGATGCACAGCCGCGCCAGTGCCAGGTGGCCGACGTGGGGCGGATCGAAGGTGCCGCCCAGGATACCCAGGCGGTAGGGGCGGGCGGCGCCGGGCTGTGGCGAGGCGCCCGCGTCGGCGGCGGGCTTGCGGGGATGCGCGGGATGGTCCATGGCTCAGCCGTCAGGCCCAGTCGCGCGCCGGCAGGAAATCGGTGTACAGCGCCGCTTCGGGGCTGCCCGGCTCCGGTTGCCAGTCATAGCGCCAGGCCGCCAGCGGCGGCATCGACATCAGGATGGACTCGGCGCGCCCGCCGGATTGCAGGCCGAACAGCGTGCCGCGGTCGAACACCAGGTTGAACTCGACGTAGCGCCCGCGCCGGTAGGCCTGGAAGGCGCGCTCGCGCTCGCCGTAGGGCGTGTCCTTGCGCGACTGCAGGATCGGCAGGTAGGCCTCCAGGAAGGCGTCGCCGACCGCCTGCATCATGGCGAAGCTGCGCTCGAAGCCGAGCGCGGAGAAGTCGTCGAAGAAGATTCCGCCGACGCCGCGCGCCTCGTTGCGGTGCTTCAGGAAGAAATACTCGTCGCACCACTGCTTGAAGCGCGGATACAGTTCGTCGCCGAACGGCGCCAGCGCCTGCTGGCAGGTGCGGTGGAAGTGGGTGCAGTCGCCGGCGTTGCCGTAGTAGGGCGTCAGGTCCATGCCGCCGCCGAACCACCAGACCGGCTCCGCCCCCGGCTTGAGCGCGAGGAAGCAGCGCACGTTCATATGCACCGTCGGCACATGGGGATTGCGCGGATGGAACACCAGCGACACGCCCATGGCCTCGAAGCTGCGCCCCGCCAGTTCCGGACGGCTGGCCGTGGCCGACGGCGGCAGGGTGTCGCCGCTGACATGCGAGAAGCCCACGCCGGCGCGCTCCATCACCGCGCCGCCTTCCAGGATGCGGGTGCGGCCGCTGCCGCGCAGGCGTTCGGTGGGCGGTTTCTCCCAGGCGTCGGTCAGGAACGGCTGGCCGTCGATGGCACCGATGGCATCGGTGATGCGGTCTTGCAGACCGAGCAGATAGGCACGGACTGCCTGGGAATCGATCATGGTGGGCTGAATCGGATAAACCGACGAATGGACCGGCCGGATGGCACGCCGGCAGCCAGTCGGCTGCCGGATGCGTCACAGCATTGTCACGATTGTACCGGCTGGGCGGCCTGGTGGTCGCCAGGCCCGCCGCGGGCGGCGCGTCAGCGCTTGATGGCGCGGTAGCCGATGTCGGTGCGGTACTGCATGCCGTCGAAGCGGATCTGCTCGACCGCGGCATAGGCGGCGCGCTGCGCGGCCTTGACGGTGTCGGCCAGGCCGACCACGCACAGCACGCGCCCGCCCGAGGTCAGCAGGGTGCCGTCCTTGAGCGTGGTGCCGGCGTGGAAGGTCACGCTGTCGTCGGTTTCGGCCGGGATGCCGGTGATGGCATCGCCCTTGCGCGGGTCGTCCGGATAGCCATGGGCGGCCATCACCACGCCCAGCGCGGTGCGGCGGTCCCAGTCCAGTTCGATGCTGTCGAGCTTGCCGGAGACGGCGGCTTCCATCACGTCGACCAGGTCGGTCTTCAGGCGCGCCAGGATCGGCTGGGTTTCCGGATCGCCCATGCGGCAGTTGAATTCCAGCGTCCTGGGGTTGCCGTCCTGGTCGATCATCAGGCCGGCGTAAAGGAAGCCGGTGTACGGGATGCCGTCCTTTTCCATGCCGCGCACGGTCGGCAGGATGATCTCGCGCAGCGCGCGCGCATGCAGCGCCGGCGTGACCACCGGCGCCGGCGAGTACGCGCCCATGCCGCCGGTGTTGGGGCCGGCGTCGGCGTCGAGCAGGCGCTTGTGGTCCTGGCTGGTGGCCAGCGCCAGCACGTTCCTGCCGTCGACCAGCACGATGAAGCTGGCTTCCTCGCCCTCCAGGAACTCTTCGATCACCACGCGCGCGCCGGCGTCGCCCAGCTTGTTGCCGTCCAGCATCATGTCGACGGCATGGTGCGCTTCCTCCAGCGTCATCGCCACCACCACGCCCTTGCCCGCGGCCAGGCCGTCGGCCTTGATCACGATCGGCGCGCCGTGCGCGTCGATGTAGGCGTGCGCCTGGGCGGCGTCGGCGAAGGTCTGGTAGGCGGCGGTGGGAATGCCGTGGCGCTGCATGAACGCCTTGGCGAAATCCTTGGACGATTCCAGCTGCGCCGCGGCCCGGGTCGGGCCGAAGATGCGCAGCCCCTTGGCGCGGAAGATGTCGACGATGCCGGCGGCGAGCGGCGCCTCGGGTCCGACCACGGTGAAGGCCACGCCCTCGCGCTCGGCAAACGCCGCGATGACCTCGGGATCGGTCAGCGGAACATTCTGCAAGCGCTTGTCGAGCGCGGTTCCGCCGTTGCCCGGCGCGACGTACACCACCTGCACCTTGGGCGACTGGGCCAATTTCCAGGCCAGCGCGTGTTCACGTCCACCCGAGCCGACAACCAATACTTTCATGATCCACTGCCAGAAAAGAAACGCATGCAAAAAGGCGGCAGCTGGGTCCTGAAAGCCGGGCTGCCGCCGTTGGGGAGCTTGTTACCGTTTTAGTCTTCGATTACCGCGTTGGTGAAGACTTCCTGCACGTCGTCCAGGTTTTCCAGGGCGTCGAGCAGTTTCTGCATCCTGGCCGCGTCGTCGCCGCTGAAGCTGACTTCGTTCTGCGGCTTCATCACCACGTCGGCAACTTCGGCCTTGAAGCCGGCGGCTTCCAGCGCGGCCTTGACCGCCGAAAAATCGTTGGGCGGGCAGGTGACTTCGATCGAGCCGTCGTCGTTGGTGACGACATCGTCGGCGCCGGCTTCCAACGCGGCGTCCATCAACTTGTCTTCCGGCGTGCCGGGGGCGAACAGGAACTGGCCGCAATGGGTGAACATGAACGCCACCGAACCCTCGGTGCCCATGTTGCCGCCGTGCTTGGAGAACGCGTGGCGCACTTCGGCGACGGTGCGGGTGCGGTTGTCGGTGAGGCAGTCGACGATGATCGCGGCGCCGCTCAGGCCGTAGCCTTCGTAGCGGATTTCCTCGTAGTTCACGCCTTCCAGGCCACCCACGCCGCGCTGGATCGCGCGCTGGATGTTGTCCTTGGGCATGTTGGCGTCCATGGCCTTGTCCATCGACAGGCGCAGGCGCGGGTTGGAGTCGGGATCACCGCCGCCGAGCTTGGCGGCGACGGTGATTTCCTTGATCAGGCGGGTCCAGATCTTGCCGCGCTTGGCGTCGGCGGCGGCTTTCTTGTGTTTGATATTGGCCCATTTCGAGTGACCGGCCATGATTCTCTCCGAAGCGGAATGCGGTGATCTGCGGTGATGTTGTGCGGGGTCGCCAGGCGCGCCGCGGCCGCATCGGCAAGGCGGGCGGGCGGCGCGCGCCAGGTGACGGATATGCCTGGCGGCTGGCTATAATCAGCCCAGGATTTTATCACGCGGACCTGCCCGCGCCGCCCCGAGCTAACCGACCCTCACGGAATCCAGGAACATCATGGCCGACCCCATCCTCATCGCCAAGAATGCCGAACATGAACTGGTGCTGCTGCCGCAGATGGGCAACCGGCACGGGCTGATCACCGGCGCTACCGGCACCGGCAAGACCGTCACGCTGCAGACGCTGGCGCAGGGGTTCTCGCGCCTGGGCGTGCCGGTGTTCATGGCCGATGTCAAAGGTGACCTGACCGGCATTTCGCAACCCGGCCAGCCGTCGGACAAGCTCAGGCAGCGGCTCGCCGACCTGAACCTGCCCGAGCCGGTCTGGGGCGGCTGCCCCACCACGCTGTGGGATGTGTTCGGCGAAAAGGGGCATCCGGTGCGCGCCACGGTCTCGCACATGGGGCCGCTGCTGCTGTCGCGCATGCTCGAGCTGAACGACACCCAGCAGGGCGTGCTGAACCTGGTGTTCCGCATTGCCGACGCCAACGGCCTGCTGCTGCTCGACGCCAAGGACCTGCGCGCGATGCTGCAGTACGTCGGCGACAACGCCAGCCAGTTCACCACTGAATACGGCAATATCTCGGCCGCCTCGATTGGCGCGATCCAGCGCGGGCTGGTCGCGCTGGAATCGCAGGGCGGCGACGTGTTCTTCGGCGAGCCCATGCTTAACCTCGAAGACTTCATCCAGACCGACCAGGGCCAGGGCGTGGTCAATATCCTGGCCGCCGACAAGCTGATGAACTCGCCGCGGCTGTACGCGACCTTCCTGCTGTGGATGCTGTCCGAACTGTTCGAGAAGCTACCCGAGGCCGGCGACCTGGACCAGCCCAAGCTGGTGTTCTTCTTCGACGAGGCCCACCTGCTGTTCAACGACGCGCCCAAGGCGCTGCTCGACAAGATCGAGCAGGTGGTGCGGCTGGTGCGCTCCAAGGGCGTGGGCGTGTACTTCGTCACGCAGAACCCGGTCGATATCCCGGATACGGTGCTCGGGCAGCTGGGCAATCGCGTGCAGCACGCGCTGCGTGCCTTCACCCCGCGCGACCAGAAGGCAGTCAAGGTGGCGGCCACCACCATGCGCGCCAACCCCAAG
>JABFVP010000462.1 GCA_013362725.1 Cupriavidus sp. | reverse complement strand
CCCAGGAGAGGACTCGAACCTCCACAGTGTTGCCACCGCTAGGACCTGAACCTAGTGCGTCTACCAATTCCGCCACCTGGGCAGGTGGTGAGCCGCGAATTCTACCGAAGGCGGCGGAATTTGCAAGCCCTTGCGCGGGCGCCGTGCAAAAAAAACGTTGGCGACCGCGCTCAGCAGTGGGTGGGGCGCCCGCCGGCAATCAGAACGACGGCACCATCGCGCCCTTGTACTGCGCCTTCATGAACTGCCGCACGTCTTCCGACTGGTACGCGGCCACCAGCTTCTTGACCCACGGCTTGTCCTTGTCCTGGGTGCGCACCACGATGATATTGGCGTACGGGCTGTGGATGTCTTCCAGCGCGATCGCGTCCCTGGTCGGCTGCAGGCCGGCGGCGAGCGCGTAGTTGGTGTTGATCACGGCGGCGCCGACATCGGGCAGCGCGCGCGCCAGCTGGGCCGCGTCCAGTTCCACGAGCTTCAGCTTCCTGGGGTTCTCGGCCACGTCAAGCGGCGTGGCGTTGGAGCCGTTGCTGCCGGCGCCGGCCTTCAGCTTGATCACGCCTTGCGCCTGCAACAACAGCAGCGCGCGGTTTTCATTGGACGGGTCGTTGGGCACCGCCACCTTGGCGCCCTGCGGCAGGTCCTTGGGCGACTTCAGGTTCTTCGAGTAGATGCCCAGCGGCGAGATATAGGTGTAGCCCACGCTCTGCATCTTGTAGCCGCGCTGCTTCACCTGGCTGTCCAGGTACGGCTGGTGCTGGAAGCTGTTGGCGTCGAGGTCGCCGGCGTCGAGCGCGGCGTTGGGCTGCACGTAGTCGTTGAACTCGACCACCTTCACGTTCAGGCCATTGCGCTTGGCGACCTTCTGGACCACTTGCCAGACTTCGGCGTCCGGTCCGCTGACCGTGCCGACACGGATGGTCTGTTCCTGGGCCGAGGCACTGCCGGCGGCGATAAAACCCACGGCGGACACAGCTGCCGCCAGACGCTTGATGAAAGACGTGCGCATAGGAGTGGTAAGGATCTTGTTGTGATGTGGCGAGTGAGAGGCAATCGCAGGGCAGGGATCGCCTGTCCGGAGCGAGGGCACAGATTAACGCAATTGCGTCCGGATGGCGCGGCGCGGACGATTCTGGCGTCTATTTCTTTTTCATAAGCTTATGAAGCCGCGCGGTGCCCGGCTGCCGGCATTAAATGCCCCGACGCCGCGGCTCAGTCCGCAAACACTTCGCGCAAGGTTCGCAAGGTGTCTGCCACGGTCCGGTCGCTCAGGCCTCCCGCCCGCTTCACCAGCCGTGACTTGTCGACTGTGCGCAGCTGGTCCAGCAGGATCAGGCCGGTCTTGCGCTGGAACGTCACCGGGATGCGGAACGGTGCCGGCCGGCTGCCGGTGGTCATCGGCGCCACCGTTACCGTGCGCAGGTAGTCGTGCATCTCGGGCGGCGACAGGATGACGCAGGGGCGCGTCTTCTCGATCTCGCTGCCGACGGTGGGGTCCAGCGCGACCAGCCAGACGTCGCCGCGCGCTACCATTTCAGCTCCGCGTCGTCGGCGTTGGGCAGCTCGCCCAGCACCAGGGTGTCGTCGCCTTCAGCGGCGATCTGCCGGCTGGCTTCGGCCCAGCCTTGCCGCGGTGCCTGCCGGGGCCGGCGCAGCACCAGCGTGTCATTCACGATTTCCATTTCCACTTCATTCTCCAGACCCAGCTGTGCCAGGATTGTCTTGGGAATCAGGACACCTTGCGAGTTGCCCATCTTGCGGATCGTTGCCTTCATGTCTTGTTGCTCACGGTGTGGCCAGTACTGGCGGCAGCACAATGTTATTACATCGAAGGCATCAAGGAAACAGGCAGGCACGACCCTGCATGGAAATGTGACATCCCGGCGCAGCCGGCAACAGGCGAATAGTCCGAAAACGGCCACGCCGCGCGCCGCGGCAGGCTCAGTCGGCGACCGGGCCGTAGCCCTGGCCTTTCCATTCGATAAAACACAGTCCGTGCCCGAACGGATCCGACAGCGTTGCCTGCCGGCCCCAGGCAAACTCCTGCGGCCAGTCCTCGATCTCGGCGCCCGCCTCGAGCGCGCGTTCGATGGCCTGCTCCAGGTCGGCGACGACGAAATCGAGGTGAACCGGGGTCCAGTGGCGGCGATAGTCGCGCCGGGTCGCGGCGCGCGTGGTCGGGCGCGTGCCCGCGCGCTTGGCGAGCAGGTAGATCGGGGCATTGCCACCCAGCATTTCGGCCACTGAGCCGTCGAACAGCTTGCGGCCTAGCCGCAGTCCGAGCCCTTGCGCGTAGAAATCGATGCCGCGCGCCAGGTCGTCGACATCGATATTGATCAGCAACTCCATCGCAGCCTCCTGCAGCGTTCCGTGTGAAAGCGGCCGCATTGTGCGCCGGGTCTCCTGACAGCTGCTGTCAGGAGTGATGTTTCCGCCGGGCGCGGCGTTCACGCGGGGGCTCCAGCCGGCGCGAGTCCGGCCGATATCCGAGAGGGCCGGTTCGGCACAATGTTGCAGTGCGCAGACAAAAAGGTCTCGCGAATACGCGGAGACTTCATAATATCGACTTATCGCAAATGGGAGAGTGAAGTTGCGCTTTGAGCACTTGGTGGAGATCAATGATCCGGGCAACCCGCAGCTGGAACCGCTGACGGCCGAGCAGGTGTGGCAGGGCCTGGTGCTGCGCGCCGAATCTCCCGAGCTTTTCGTGCTGGGCCTGGACCGCGCCGAAGTGGTGGGCCGCGGCGACAACTGGATCGACCGCGTGCTGCATTTCGGCGAGGCCTCGATCGAGGATCACGTGGTCTACGAGCCGCGCCGGCTGGTGCGCTATGAGACCGCGGCCACGCCAGAGCATGCCGGCGGCACGCTGACCATGGCGATCGAGACCCCGGGTCCGGGCGCGCTGCTGCTGCGCTTTATCTACGACACCACCATGCCGGCCGTCGATGCCAGCGGCGACGACCGCTACGCCGAGATCGTCAAGTCCGCCTACCACGCGGCCGACATCGACACCGTCCGCAAGATCCGCGAGATCGCCGATACCGGGCGGCTGGGGTGAGCGAGGGCCCCGCCACGCCGGAGGGTTCCGGCCAGCGGCAGGGTCTGCCGACCCGGCAGGCGCTGCGCGCGCGCTACGGCGAGCGGCTGCGCTGGCTGGTGCTGGCGACGCTGATGCTGGGCACGATCTCGTCGATCGTCTCGTCCACCATCGTCAATGTGGCGATTCCCGACCTGAGCCGGCATTTCGTGCTGGGACAGGAGCGCGCGCAATGGGTCGCGGCCAGCTTCATGATCGCGATGACCATGTCGATGCTGCTGACGCCCTGGCTGCTGAACCGCTACGGGCTGCGGCGCACCTTCCTGGGCGCGTCGCTGCTGCTGGGCGCGGGCGGGCTGGTGGGCGGTTTCTCGCCAACCTACGGCGTGATGATCGCGATGCGCGTGGCCGAGGGCATCGCCGCCGGCATCATGCAGCCGCTGCCCAATATCCTGATCCTGCGCGTGTTTGCAGAGCGCGAGCAGGGCAAGGCGATCAGCCTGTTCGGCTTCGGCGTGGTGCTGGCACCGGCGCTGGGGCCCAGCCTGGGCGGTTTCCTGGTCGAGGCCTTCGGCTGGCGCTCGATCTTCTTCGTGGTGGTGCCGCTGACGCTGCTGGCGGTGCTGATGGCGCGCCGCTTCATGGCGGTGGACTCGATCATGATGGGCGAGCGCCAGCCGCTCGACTGGCGCGGGCTTGGCCTGGCCGGCATTGCCACCGTCAGCCTGCTCAACGGCGTGGTCGAGATGCGCGAGAGCGTGCCCGCCGGGCTGGCGCTGTCGGGCTTCGGCGTGCTGATGCTGGCG
Organism: Cupriavidus sp.; assembly: GCA_013362725.1. Classification (GTDB taxonomy): domain Bacteria; phylum Pseudomonadota; class Gammaproteobacteria; order Burkholderiales; family Burkholderiaceae; genus Cupriavidus. The sequence continues at coordinate 1,570 of JABFVP010000462.1, read as the reverse complement.
GCATTCGTGATGTGGCAGCTGCGCGCGGCGTACCCGCTGATGAATATGCGGCTCTACAGCTACCGGCAGTTCGCGGCCGGGGCGGTGGTGGCCTTCATCTATGGCGCGGGCCTGTTCGGCTCGACCTACCTGTTGCCGGTCTACATGCAGATGGCGCTGGAATACACGCCGTCGCGCGCGGGCCTGGTGCTGTTCCCGGCGGGCGTGGTGCTGGCGCTGACGATTGCGGTGGCGGGGCGCTTCACGCACCGGATCCCGCCGCATGTGCAGGTGTCGTTCGGGCTGGCGCTGCTGTCGTTGTCGTTCCTGCTGATGGCGCTGGGCTCGCGCGCGACGCCCTACCTGGTGCTGGTGGCGCTGGCGGTGCTGGGGCGGATCGGCCTGGGCTGCATCCTGCCGTCGTTGACGCTGGGCGCGATGCGCGGCGTGGACTTCACGCTGATCGCGCAGGGTTCTAGCTCCATCAACTTCCTGCGCCAGCTGGGCGGCGCCATTGGCGTGAGCCTGGCCGGGGTAGGGCTGCAATGGCGCCTGGCCGAGCATGGCGCACTGCTGGGCCGGGCCGGCGACAGCGCGCTCCAGGCGTCGCGCATCCGCGCCTTCGATGAAACCTTCCTTGCGGTCGGGGTGGTGATCGCCAGCGCGATGCTGGCGGCCTGGCGCATCCGGCCGCGTCCGGCGCCCGCGGCCTGAGGCCGCGGCGCCGGGATCATTCAGCTGGCGGCGCCGCTGCGCAGCTCTTCCACCAGCGCAATGTACTGCTCCATCGCCTGTTCGCGCGCGGTGCCGCGCAGCGCTTCCCACGCCTCGAACTTGTAGCGGCCGACGAAATCGGTCATGCCGGGCTTGTCGCCGTGGGCATCGCCCTCGCTGCCTTGCTTGTACAGCGCATACAGGCGCAGCAGGGACATATTGCTGGGGCGCTCGCTAAGTTGCTTGACGTCGATCTGGGCCTGTTCGAAGCGTGCCTGCAGGTCGCTCATGGGGTTCCTCCGTGTGGACTGGCTTGGATTGCGAGAATGCAGCCCGATGATAGCCGCCCCGTGCGGCCGCGCCGTCCGTATAAAACCGAAGAAGCCCTCGGTTCCGGGCCCAACGGCTACAATCGCGCCATGTCCTGGATTCTTGCTGTTGAAACTTCTACGGAGTGGTGCTCGGTCGCGCTCGGACGCGCGGCAGGCGCCGGACTCGAGTGCCTGGTGCGCCATGAGCACACCGGCGCCCGCTCGTCGGCGCGCGTGCTGCCGGCTGCCGGCGAATTGCTGGCCGAAGCCGGCATTGCGCTGGCCGATTGCGCGGCCATTGCCTTTGGCGCCGGCCCGGGTTCGTTCACCGGCCTGCGCACCGCTTGCGGCGTGGCGCAGGGGCTGGCGTTCGGCGCCGGCCTGCCGGTGGTGCCGGTCAACACGCTGATGGCCTGCGCCGAACGCGTCCGCGCCGCCACGCCGGCGCTGCCGGACGGCACCGCGGTGCTGGTGGCTCTGGATGCGCGCATGGACGAAGCCTATGCGGCGGCCTTCGGCTGGAACGCGGCCGCGCGGGAGTGGGCGGAACTCACGCCGATGCAGGT